>CAMVUB010000035.1 GCA_947170495.1 uncultured Prevotellaceae bacterium | reverse complement strand
AGCCCAGAAGATGGCCCAGATCCGCTACAAGTCCTACGTCCGCAAGACGCAGGAGAACTGGGAGGACTAAGCTCACGTGTGGTCAGGAGTTCCGCTCCTGACACACTTTCCTAACAACGCAAGCGGCGCACCCACAACGGATGCGCCGCTTTTCATTTTATCTTTTGCTGAGCATGGTGCTCCATCATCTCCCGAACTGTCCTGAGGCAGCACGGTAGCGTGTCTGTGCGCCACGTCCCACACGGATGAGGCGGCCTTCGCCGACGAGGCGTCGGAGGAGGGTGGAGATGCGACTGCGGGTAAGCGTCTGACCGAAGGCATAGGAGACATCCATGTGGGTGATGGTGCTTTGTTGGGCAAAGAGGGCCGTCAGGCGTTTTTCCATATCATCATCCTCAATGTGAAAGACTTGGCCGTAGGGCACTTGATCCACCTTAATGCTGCGAACCTTGCTTATTAGCTCGCTATTGGGGCGGAAGAGCAAGTCATCTACCCGAACATCGCGACCGTGGTAATAGCCATTCTTCACTTCGATGCCTCCCTTCAACGAAAGACGGAAGGTGCCAATATATGGTAGGGTGACGGCATTGCCTTTCTCCAGCTCATGCACCATCACCTCCTGTATGACACTTAGTGCTGAAGTCAATTCACCTCTGGACAATGTTGACGACAGTCGGAATTCACTGCTCTGGAAATCCACCACATCCACTATGCTGCGATGCTCCACCTGCGGTCGCAGGCTGCGCAACCACCGTTCGTCAACCACCGCACCTTCGTTCGAAGGCGCCTCATTGTTGTCAGCCGCTTCCTTTTCAGCCGTATCCTTTTCTGCAGCATCCTTTTCAGCCGCTTCCTCTTCAGCAGTTTTCTTTAATGCGGCTTTCTTTTTAGCAGTTCTCTTTTCAGCCGCTTCCTTTAGTGCTGCTTCTTCGCTGGCCAGAAGCCCGCGCTTAGCGATTGTAAATCTGATTTCCATCATGTATGCCTATTATTGTTTACGCTCTTGTTCCTTACTGTAATGTGCTGCAAAGATATGCCTTATTTTTCAAAATCCCAAGCCTTTTGCCCGAAAAAGCATAGTTTTAACATTGAATTGTCATGACGATTCAATTGAACTATCGTGACCGTTCAATTGAACGGTCACGACAATTCAATCATCAATATATGGTTTTTTTGCTCAACTTCTACCTTTTATGATGTATTACACTATATTTTGTTTCTTCGTTTCTCATGTCAACTGGAAATTATATACGGCATCGGGAGGACGCCACTGAATCACCAGCGTGTCCTCCCGAATCCTTTTCCGTTTGTTTATGCTGTAAAAGAGAAAGCGGACTGAGCGCAAAAAGCGGGGGAAGAGTGTGGGGACAGTTTATTCCATATAGTCGTCAAAGACTTCGTTGAGGAAGCGATTGAAGGGGGACATTGTGCGGAACATCGATTCCAGCTGGTCCATGGCATCGGGCTGGAAAAGGAAATCGTCAGAGAGCGGATGCCAGACGGTGTAGAGCCGCGGCTTGATATACTCTGGATAGGCGAAATCCTTGGGGAACCCCTTTGGCATTGTCTTCACGGGGTCTTCACCGATTACGGGGTAGAGGGCTTTGAAGTCTGGTGCTTCTACAATGCTGCGGAAATCATCAATGTCGCTGATGATGGTCTCGCGTATGTGCTTCAGCAATGGAGCCGGCGGACACCACGAGCCTCCGGCCACGAGCGTGTTGCCCGGTTCGACGTGCAGATAATAGCCGCCGCGATAGCTTTTGCGGCCATGGCTGCAGATGAAGGCTCCGAAATGGCGCTTGTAAGGTGACTTGTCGTTGGAGAAGCGGATGTCACGGGCAAAACGATAGATGCAGGACTTGGGGGTCTGATAGGCCACGCTGGCATCAAAGGCCGCAATGCGGAAGATGAGCTGTCGGGTTATCTCCTCAAATGTCGCCCGGGCACCCTTGTATTCCGCCTGATGGGCGTGGAACCAATCGCGGTCGTTGTGCTCGGCTATCTGCTTCAGGAAGGTATAGATGCTTTGCATAGGATGATTCTTCTTCGTACTTGAGATTCTTCTTACTTGATTTTTCCTCTCTCACAGCTTCTCGCCGCATTGCGAGCAGAACTTGTCGCCTTTGCGGACCTTGGCATCGCAGCGGGGGCAGCGGCCGTTGCGCACGGGTTCGTTGGTGGTGTCGATGAAGCTGGCGGTGACGATGCCGCCGGGGACGGCGATGAGGGTGTAGCCCAGGAGCATGATGAAGCTGCTGAGGAAGCGGCCGACGGTGGTGACGGGCGTGATGTCGCCGTAGCCTACGGTGCTGAGGGTGGTGATGGCCCAGTAGATGCTGGTGCCGATGTCCTTGAAGGCGCTGTCGGGCTCTCCGCTCTCGATGATGAACATGAGGGTGCCGAGACAGATGACGAGCACGAGGACAAAGAGGAAATAGACGGCTATCTTGTGGAGGCTGCGGCCGATGGCCTTGAGCAGCATCTCGCCTTCGTTGAGGAAGGAGAAGAGGCGGAAGATGCGGAAGATGCGGATGAAGCGGATGCTGCGCAGGATGAGCATGTAGCGCGCGCCGGGGAGGAAGTAGGTGAGATAGGGTGGCAGCACGGCCAGCAGGTCGATGATGCCCCATCCGCTGAGGGCATAGCCGCGGCGGCTCTCGGCGCAGTAGAGGCGGGCGAGGTATTCGATGGTGAAGACGATGGTGAGCAGCGCCTCGAGGGCTCCGAGCGTGATCTTCAGCCAGAGGGGAAGGACGGGGATGCTCTCGACGAAGAGGATGATGAGGCTGACGGCGATGGCGATGGTCAGCACGATGTCGAAGCGGCGCCCGGCGGGTGTTTCATCATCGAAGATGACCGAGCGGAGGTATTCTTTCTGTAGCCAAAGGGGACGTTTCATAGGCTGTTGTCGATGTTGTTTCTATGTGTTGGCTTTAGGCTCTACATGCACGGCGATATGCGTGTCGGGGCCGTAGTGCCGGCGCAGCACATCCTCCACCTCGGAGGCTTTGTCGTGGGCCTCGCGCAGGGAGAGGTCGCCGTCCATGAGCAGATGGAGCTCGATGGCGTAGTGGTTGCCGATGCGGCGTGTGTGAAGGTCGTGAGGCTGTTCTACACCAGCTACGGAGGCTGCCAGCTGCAAGATTTCAGCTTCTACCTCGTCGGGCAGCGAGTGCTCCATGAGGTCGCCGATGCCGTTGCGTAGCAGATCTATGGAGACCTTTGCGATGAAGGTGCCTACGATGAGGGAAGCGATGGGGTCGAGCACCGCCCAGCGCTCGCCAAGGAAGATAGCGCCGCCAATGCCCACGGCTGTGCCGACAGATGAGAGGGCGTCGCTGCGGTGGTGCCATGCGTTGGCCTCCACGGCCTGCGATTGCAGCTGTCGGGCTTTCACCATCGAGTAGTGATAGACGGCTTCCTTCAGCACTATGGATAGCAGCGCCGCCCACAGTGCCAGCATGCCGGGGGCTTCGAGGATACCTCCTGATGCCCACAGGGAAATCTTCAGGATGCCGCTGTAGATGATGCCTACGGCCACGGCCAGCAGGGCGATGCCGATGATGGTCAGCGCCAGCGTCTCGTATTTGCCATGGCCGTATTCGTGGTCCTTGTCCTGGGGCTTGCTGCTGATGCGCACGAAGATGAGCACGATGACATCCGTGACGAAATCGCTCAACGAATGTACGGCATCCGCCACCATAGCAGCACTATTGCCCAGAATGCCGGCCACAAACTTAAAGACGAGCAGCACCACATTCACGGCGCCGCCCACGAGTGTCACGCGGTATATCTCTTTATTGCGTTCCATATCTTTTCCGTCGGCAAAGGTACACAACTTTTTCGATACACCCGCTCTTCGGCTATAAAAAATAGGATTAAGGAATAAAGATTAAGGATTAAAGAAAAGTCAGCGTAGCACCAACCGGCATGTTACAGGGAACTTTGCCCGTTTTGCCGTTAGGCTGAATGATGGTTCTCGATGTCAATCGAAAATTCGATTTACATGTTTTTTCCATGCAGGTATGGGCAGACTAACTCCCTCAAAGCCTTCACGTATCTTCTTGTAGCCACTTATAAACTCCCGACGGGCTTCGCAGCTCATCGGGAGTCATGAAGAAAATTACCTTTAGAGGTTGGTTATAGCTCGGTATGCTCCACAATCTGGCCGTCGTAGAGACTGATGATGCGGTCGGCGAAGGTGGCGTTGTGCTGCGAGTGGGTCACCATGATAATGGTGGTTCCTTCATCGTGAAGCTGGCAGAGCAAGTCCATCACCTCGCGGCTGTTCTTGGAATCAAGGTTTCCCGTAGGCTCGTCGGCCAGGATGATCTTGGGCTTGGCCACTACGGCACGTGCCACTGCTACGCGCTGTTGCTGTCCGCCCGAGAGCTGGCAGGGGAAATGCTTGCGGCGGTGGGACATGGCCATGCGGTCGAGCATCTCCGTCACGCGCTGCTTGCGTTCCTTGGCCGGTACGCCCATATAGAGCAGGGGCAGTTCCACATTCTCATAGACGTTGAGGTCATCGATGAGGTTGAAGCTCTGGAACACGAAACCGATGACTCCTTTGCGAATCTGTGTGCGCTGGCTTTCCGTGAGCTGGCTCACGTCCTTGCCGTTGAGGGTGTAGGTGCCTTCGGTGGGCGTGTCCAGCAGTCCTAAGATATTTAATAATGTGGTTTTGCCACATCCCGAGGGCCCCATGATAGCGACGAACTCGCCGTCCTTTACTTCCAGGCTTACTTCGCGCAATGCCCAGGTATCGATTTCTTCCGTGCGGAAGACTTTCTTGATGTTTTCTAAGCGTATCATAGTGTTTATTCTTTTTTGATGATGGTTGCTGGATTCAGTTTTGAGACACGATAGATTTTGTAACCTACAGTGAGGAGGGTGAGGAGGGCGATGATGAGGACAGTGTAGGCGAATGGGATAAGCGCTTCCGACAGGGCGTCAAAGCCCTTTATATCAGCAACCCAAAGAGACTCGAAGCCGACACAGAGGGCCAGACTAATCAGGCTACTAATGATGAGCTGCCAAACATAGCTGCGGCCGAAGAGCCACAGGATTTGCCAGACGCTAGCCCCGTGCGCCTTGCGGATTGCGACCTCTTTCTGACGACCGCGTGTGTCGAGCGAGACGCTGGAGTAGAGCGTCAGCACGATGCACAGCAGAGCGATAGCCATCATCATCGTAACAAGTTGCATCATTAGCTCCAGCATCCGTAACTCATTGAAACAAACCTCGTATAGGTTCTCCAAGGGGGCCTTGGCCAGCGTGTAATAGCCTAAATCCTGATAGAGATTCGAGAGTTCTCGGACAGCTTCGCGATACTGACCCTGTTTTGCCTTCATGATAATAAAGTGTTTGACTTGAAAGCCAGTTGGGACATCCTCGAAGTTCTCGGGCACGCGATCGTCAACCCGTTCGGTATTGGTGAAATACTCCTGCTGACAGATGTAGAGGTACTTTGCCGCATCGTTGTACCGAGCAAGCGTCTTCAACGGCTTGCAATTGACATAGCCCAGACAGACGGCTGTCTTTCCTTTTTCAATGACACAAGTGTCAGGGTGCTGGATGGTCTTTGCTCCGAGCGCTTTGCGCAGTTGCGCAGCACGCTCCACCGGAGCATAGATGGGCATCATATCCTTGGCATCGAGCTCCTTTGGGGAGGCCGACGGGTATATGTTCATATCCAGCATCTCAAAGAGCCGCTCGTCCGTCAGCATAGCCCAGTTGACGAAATAGCGCTGCCCGTGTTCCTCATAATTCGCCAACTCGTCATCTTTTACAGGCTTGAGAATGGCCATGCACACTAGATGAGAAGATTGCTGCACATGCTGCAACTGCGGGATGGTATCGAGAAAATCAGGTTGGCCCCAGATGTCATACCCTCCGCATCGCCAGTCGTGTCGCTCTGCGACGATGCAACGCCTGAAGGCATCCCCGTTGGCAGGTCTTAGCGGAAAATGTTCACTCTCATCAAGGGCGCTAAAGACAAACATATAGAGGAGCACTTGGCACACCACCATCTGCAGGATGATGAGCAGGCTACGCCCCCGTGTGGACGTCCGTTGGCTCTTGCCCACGACCTCGCTCAACGGCGTTGTCACTACCCTGCGGACGGACAGGGCCGCAATGCCTGTGGTCAGCAGGAACACGACGAGACAGATCCACATCTCTGTCACGAGTGTATGCTGAATGTTGACTGAGAAGGGAGAGACGACCTTCTGGATGATGGGCACGGCAAAGTCGGCCAGCAGATAGGTCAGCCCCAGCGTGAGCAGCATGACGAAGACGAATACGATGGCTATCTCCCACATCATCAGGCTGAAGAGCTGTCCCCTGCGGGCACCCATACATTGGCGCAAGCCCATCTCGCGCTGGCGCAGATGGAAGAGCTGAACCTGTGTCTTCAGGAATCCGAACAGCCCGATGAGCAAAACGCTGCAGCCAAGAAAGACGATGAGGAAGAACTCTTTCCAGTTCCAGAGACTGCACTTCTGATCCATCTTTACGTCATATTCTGGGAAGGCATCCTGAAGCTCGGCCCGCAGATCCTCACGCGTCTTGCCCTCGGCAAGGATGAAATCGAAATCAACCAGATACGAAGGAAACGGATAGATGGATGGGTATTTCGTGAACTCCTGCAATAAGTCGGTAACCACCAACAGATGGTCGTCATTGAGCATCCAGTCGCCTGTATCCACCACGTCAATAATTCTGGCGTATGCAGCGACGGTCGTGTCCATGGGATTGTTGAGGCAATAGACGGAATCTCCCACCTGCATTTCTGTCGTGGTAATGCCTATAAACGCATGGGCTCTCAATTCGGTTGTATAATAGCCGATGGGGTTCACATCCTTGCCGAAAGTGCGCTCCAACATCCCTTTCGTCATGACGATGTCGCCCGGCTTCAGCACAGGAATACGCTTGCCTGTGATGGCAGACCGGAGCCCCAGGAAATGTAAATGCTCAGGGCTAATCAATTTGTAATTGGTTGGGACTTGATGTGGTTGCCCTTCCAAATCGACAATATTCGAGGGGGTACTAATCCAACGGTAATCGAGGTCTATGCACTCAATGCTGGACAGGTGCTTGTCGCTGATCTGCTTGAGGCTCTCGGGGCTGACGAGATTGTAGGTGAAGGTGCTGTCGTTTTCAGCGTACTCGAATTGGATTGTGACATGGCGGCCATCGCCACCCATCCTTCGCTTATATTCCCAACCACGTTGGCAGAAGATGAGCGTCACGCTGAAGCACACCATCCCTACGGCGAGGCACAGCATGGCAATCGTGTTCTGCACCTTGTACTTCATGAGATTGTGCCAGGCTGTTCGGAGGTTGTGAAGAGTTAAATAGAACATTGATAATGGAGAATTGGATATGATGTTTTTGTTTTCTGCCTGCAAAGGTAGTGCATCATGACAGCGTGCGCAATGTCTTATGTGCAGAAAAACACGCGATGTCCAGTTATTAGACACCCTTGTGTCCAATAATTAGACACTACCGTGCGAATTCACTATTGATAAACCAAAAAACTACCCACTATCAGCTGTCAACTATCAACTTTTCTTTACCTTTGCGTCATGAAATACGGAACCGTACTCGTTATCGACGACAGCGAGGCCATCCTGACAGCTGTCAAGATTTGTCTTGAAGGTGCTTTCGAGCGCATCGTCACCCTCACCTCACCCGACAAGGCGCTGGCCTCGATTGAGCAGGAACACCCGTCGGTGATACTGCTGGACATGAATTTCAGCTTGGGTGTCAACTCTGGCGGGGAGGGCATGATGTGGCTCACGGCCATTCATCGTCGCTTCCCTGACATCCCCATTGTGCTCATTACGGCTTATGCCGACGTGAAGCTGGCGGTGCGGGCGCTGAAGAACGGCGCTGCCGACTTCGTGACCAAGCCTTGGGACAACGAAGAGCTGATTCGGGTGTTGAAAGACGCGATTGACAAAGCTTCTGAGGTGGTGTCGCTGGAACAACTCGAGAGCGAGCATGTGCGCAAAGCGCTCAATAAATGTGATGGCAATATGAAGCGTGCGGCAGACCTTCTTGGCATCAGCCGACAGACACTATATAATAAGGTGAAGTAAAAGACCCATCCCGCCCCTCCCTTGAAGGGAAGGAGAAGAAAAGAGTATGAATACGTTATACATGATTATATTAGGCATCATTGTTCTTATTATGTGCGTATTAGCCTTGTCCTACCGCCATCAGCGTCTGCTGAAGGAACGGGCAGAGATTATGCGCGATGCCATCAGACACCGCGATTTCTCGTTCCGCTTGCCCACGCGTGGCCTCTTCTTCGGCGAACGTGCCCTGCAAGAGGCGCTGAACGATATGGGACAGGAAATACAGAAGCTGGTGGCACATAGCGAGGTGGAGTCATGGCAACGGCTGACGCGCGTGCTGACCCATGAAATCATGAATGCCACAGCGCCCATCCAGAGCATCAGCCAAGCCTACCTGAGCAATCCCGACATTGCGGATTCGCCTTATGAAGAAGGCATCCGAGCCATCAACGACACCAGCACGGGGCTGCTGGCGTTCGTGGAGAACTATCGCAAGCTGACGCAGATGCATGAGCCTGTCGCAACCGAAGTAAAATTGCTTTCGTTCGTTCAGCGTATAGCCTCGCTTTATCCCACCCTGCGCTGGAACATCAACATTCCTGCTAACTTCGTTATGCAAGCTGATGAGAGTCTGCTGCGGCAGGTCTTTATGAATCTTGTGAAGAACGCAGTCGAAGCTGAGGCTAGGGCCATAGAAATCGTAATGCAACCCCTCTCGATCACCATTTCCAACGATGGCCACGCCATCCCCCTTGCAGTGGCTCAGGAAATCTTTGTTCCCTTCTTCACTACCAAGCCGTCGGGCTCCGGCATCGGCCTCTCCCTATCGCGTCAGATCCTGATAAAGCATGGTCTGACGTTGACACTCGCAGAACAGCCACGTCCTGGCTACAATGTCACATTCAGGATAGAGAAGAGTTGAGCCTCATTAGACAAATGAGGGGCAAGTGTGCGGGGATTGTTCGTTTCTGAGCGCTTTTATTCCCTCCAGATTATCGTAGTCCGTAGTCTGTTGAATCCCGACAATCAGCTGTTGCTTATAGCTTTCAAAACTATCTTTCTCATAAGATGTCGCTTTTCACGCCACAAAGTTAGCGATTAGTTTTGCATCTGCGTACATAAAGATCTGCATTTTTCGAGATGGGGCGCTAAATCAAACCACTGCCCTGAATCGAGGCAGTGGTTGGAGGAATCAATGTCGGGAGGTTATTCTCGCGCGGATTTATGCTTCGAGGGTGATGATGAAGCGGGTGCCTTTGGTGAATTCGGGGTCGATGGTGATGTCGCCGTTCATCTTGGCGGCCATCTGGCGGCAGATGGGGAGGCCGAGGCCGTCGCCCTGGGTGAGGTCGTGGAGCTTGAGGAAGGGTTTGAAGACGTTCTCACGCTCTTCCTCGGGGATGAAGCTGCCGGTGTTGGAGACGATGAACTGGTGCTTGTGTGCGCTGCGTTTCTTGAATTCGAGGCGTATGTGTCCGTCCTCGGGGGTGTATTTCGCGGCGTTGCGCAGGAGGTGCGAGAGGATGTGGGTGATGTACTCCTTATTGATAGGCGCGCTCATATTGGGTGCATCGACGGCCACTTGGACGCCGCGTTTCACGAGCGGACGGATCTCGGCGGCGAGGGCCTCGCAGAAGGGTGGGAGGGTGGTCTCCTCCAGCTCCACAGCGTCGTCGGGGTGGCTCTCCAGGGCGGAGAGGGTCTGAATGTGCTGGGCGAAGTCCTGCAGGGCGCGCACCTCGGGACGCGAGGCATCGAGCTTCTGCAGCGTGGGCGTGAGCTGTGCGGAGATGTTGCTGATGAAATGAGCCTTGAGGGCGTTGTTCTCGTTGGCGATGCGGATGGTTTTCTTCTGCTTGCGCGTCAGGTGTACGAGGCGCAGCAGCACCAGGGTACCTGCTACGAGGACACCGGCGAGGATGATGACGAGCACCCACAGCCCTGCGATGGTGCGCTGGCGCGCGGCGAGCCGCTCGTCCTTCTCGGTGATGAGGGCCTCGCCCTCGGCAATCTGCTGCTTGAGGGCGTTGGTGGCGGCGTTGAAGCGGAGGTCGTAGGTGGAATCCTTCCACGCCACGTAGCCGCTGTAGGCCTGTGCCACCATGTTGGCGCTGCCGGAGCGGCGGCCGTTGGCGATGAGGGTCTGATAGACTTCATCCACGCGGTCGTAGTCACCCGAGGCGGTGAGCTTCGTGGCCATCTCCTTGAAGACGACGTTGCCCTTGGCATCCTGGCCGAAGGTGTAGTAGTGGATGGCTTTATTGTAGAGGAGGTCGTTCTGCGTGGCTTCGTCCTTGGAGGCGTTGGCGAACTGCTCCATCTTGTCGAGGTGTTCCTTGGCGCGGTCGGGGCGGCGCATCTTCAGGTACATGTTCCAGCGTCCGCGCGACACCTTATAGCGCTCGGCGGCTTTCTGTGCCTCGTTCAGCTGGGCATTGGCCACGATGGCGTGCTCGATGTCGCGCAGGTGGTCGAAGGCCTCGGTATATTTCCCGGCGGCTATCTCGGCTTCGGCGCGCTGCCATTGGGCGCTGTCCTGTGCGGTGGCGCAGAGGGCGCTGACGAAGATGCTGAGGGCTACGATAATTCCTTTTCTACTCATAATGATTCCTTATTCTTTGAATTTTTCTCGTTTTCTGCGCAAAAGTACACATTTCCCTCGGTTCAGCCAAACAAAAGTAGGGGAAAAATGAAGTTTTTCTCGCTTGTGTGCATATAAGTATGTAGAAAATACATACATTTGCAGCGCAGAAGGGAAACTTAAATTGAGAATTGAGAATTGAAAATTGAAAATTAAATAGGAATTCACGATGAAGAAATTGTTTTTTATGGCCGTTGCTGCCGCGATGATGGCGGCGTGTGGCCCCAAGACGCCTGAAGAACAGCAGACAAGCCAGGCGGACACCATGATCAAGGAGAACCTGAAGACCGTGCTCTACAACATGGACAGCTACGAGCCCGTGGCTACGCAGGTGGACACGCTGTATGCATCCTACGAGGATGCGGAGATGTGCGCCGACCTGGAGCGTCTGCAGGAGATGACCGCGGAGCTGGCGGAGCTGGACAAGGCGGTCACGAAGGCGAAGTCCAACGTGAGCTACTGGATCAACCCCATCTCGGACATCGGCCGCCATGAGTTGGCGGTGGCCCGCCACGAGCTGAACGAGGCCACGGAGAAGTACGATCAGGCGAAGGCGAAGGTGGATGCGAAGCGCGAGGAGATCCAGGCGCTCTTCGACATGAAGCCGAACTTCGTGGGGTACAAGGTGACGCACAGCTACAAGGCTACGGGCATCGACGGCAAGCCCATGATGGGCAATATGGTCTTTTTCTTCGACCCCACGATGGAGCGCATCACCGGCTCTATGACGCTGGAGGATTACGAAAACGCGCGCAAGCAAATCTACAAGCTCAAAGACGCACTCGATTTCGAGTAAACTTACTCTTCTTTCGCCGGTGCCGCTTCGCGGGAGGCGGCTTCCAGGCGTGTGAGGTCGGCTTCTTCACCCACGACCCACAGGACATCGCCCGCTTGGAAGGCGGTCTGCGGGTTGGGGGCCACTAGGCTCTCGGAGTCGTCCTGCTCCAGGCCTGCGATGAGGCAGCGGAAGTCCTGGCGGATGCCGCTCTGCTGGATAGTGGTGCCCACGAAGCGCGAGCCCTCGCCGATGACGAGGCGCTTGAGCTTCATCTCTGTCTTCACGATATCTTCTGAGGAATACTCGCGTGCCTGCTCCTCCAGCTTCTGGCTGAAGGTGGTGAGCTGCTCATCGGAACCCATGAGCTGCAGGCGGTCGCCGGGCAGGATGGCCGTCTGCCCCGAGGGAATGTTGATGCGGTGGTTGCCGCGCACGACCGACACTACATGCACGCCGAAGCGGCGCCCCAGGTTCAGTTTGGCCAGCGTCTGTCCCGCCCAGGGCACGCCGATGGGCACGGTGACGTCGGTGAGGTGTACGTCGCGCTCCATCAGTCGCCCTTCAAACTTCAGGCGTGTGGAGTGTGCCGCGGCCTGGCGCTCGCGCAGGGTGAGGTTCTCCTTGAACGTCTGCTCCATGTGGATGCTCTGCTGCTTCAGCGAGCGGCTGCTGATGATGATCACCATGAAGGCGATGACGACCAGCAAGCCCACGGCCCAGCCCCAATGCAGGGTGTTGGCCACTACATAGACCACGAAGCCGATGGCCAGGGCGATGCGCAGCAATTGCACGCCGATGAGCGGCGCGCGGTTGACGCGGTTGCCGTTCCAGAGGACTTGGAACTCGTCGCTGTAGTTCTTCTTCATCATCAGTGCCCGCAGGAACGGTGCCAGGCTCGCCAGCGTCAGCGCAGCGGCGCAAATGCCGTTCCACGGCTCCGGCAGCACACGCTCGATGATCGGCACGATGAACTCAAACATCAGCGCCATGATGGCGATGCAGAGCACCACGAAGATGACCACGACCTTGGCGACCTGCAGCAGGTACTCGCGCCAGTAGTTCTCCTGACCCATCACGTGGGGCTCGCCGCCGGCATAGCGGTCCAGCAGGCGTTTCCATCGCTTGGGGAGGCGGCGCTCCACCACGTTGTAGGCGGGCACGGCCAGACGAATCATATAGGGTGTCGTGAATGTCGTGAAGACCGAGACGGCCACGACGATGGGGTAGAGGAAGTCGCCAGTCACGCCCAGCGAGGTGCCCAGTGTGGCCAGGATGAAGGCGAACTCGCCAATCTGCGTGAGCGAAAAGCTGCATTGCATGGCGGTCTTCAGGGGCTGGCCGGCCAGCAGGAAGCCGCCCGTGCTGAACACCGTCTGCCCGATCATGATGGCGGCAACGATGCACAGGATGGGCACGATATACTGCCCGATGAGGGCCACGTCAACCATCATGCCCACCGACACGAAAAAGATGGCGCCGAAGAGGTTCTTCACGGGCTCCACGAGGCGCTCGATGCGCTCGGCCTCCATCGTCTCGGCCAGGATGCTGCCCATGATGAAAGCGCCGAAGGCCGCCGAGAAGCCTACCGTGGAGGCCAACACGACCATGCCGAAGCAGAGGCCCAGCGCCACGATGAGCAGCATCTCGTCGGTGATCAGCGGCTTGATGTAGCGTAGGAACTGGGGAATGACATAGATGCCGACCACGAACCACAGCACTAGGAAGAACACCAGCTTCAGGATGCTCATGAGCATCTGCGAGCCCTCGAACTGCTGGCTCATGGCCAGCGTCGAGAGCATCACCATCAGCACGATGGCCAGGATGTCCTCGATGATCAGGACGCTCAGCACCAGGCTCGCGAAGCGCTGTTGCCGCAGGCCCATGTCGTCGAAGGCCTTAAAGATGATGGTCGTCGAGGACATCGCCAGCATACCGCCCAGGAAGATGCAGTTCATCTGGCTCCAGCCGAAGGCCTGACCCGTGAGATAGCCCACGACCATCATAGAGAAGATGATGGTGCAGGCGGCGATGATGGGCGCCGAGCCCATCTTCATGATCTTCTTGAACGAGAACTCAAGCCCGAGCGCGAACAGCAGGAAGATGACGCCGATGTCGCTCCATAGATGCACGTTCTCCAAGTCGGTGACGCTGGGCATATACGACATGTTGGGCGAGGCCAGGAAGCCGGCCACGATATATCCCAGCACCAGCGGCTGCTTGAGTTTCTTGAAGAGGATGGTCATGACACCCGCGCACATCAGTATCAGCGCGAGGTCGGCAATCATAGGAGCCATTGCTTATCGGGGAGCTATTTATGTTTCTGGTAGTATTCCAGGCCGCGGCGGACGTTCTCCTTCACGGCCTTTGAGGAGAAGGTGGCACCGGTGACGACGTCCACGTCGGCGGCCATCGCCTCCTTCACTTTCATGCCCTCGTACTTGGGCAGCATCTGCTCCACGACGGGCTTGTAGTACTTCGGTGTCTCGTGGCTGCGCAGGGCCTTCACGCTCACCACCTTGTCCTTCTGCACGCGGATCTCCAGGGGTGTGGGGCCGCGATAGCCGCGGAAGTCGTAGCAGAGCTTCGTGGTGTTGATGATGTATTCGCCCTTCTCCTTCGTGAGCGTCACCACGTTGGTGGTGTCGATGGGGGGCAGTTGCGGGCGCTGGCCGTGCGGGTGTTGGCCGTGGGGGCGGCGCTCCTGCTGCGCAGGCATGCCGTTGCCATCGGTCTGCGCCAGCAGCGGCGTTGCCGCCACCAGCGCGAGGATGAAGAATAGTTGCTTGATCATTATCTTTGTTATCTTTTTCGTTATTACGTTATTACGTTATTTCGTTAAACGAAGTTTACTTCTCGAACGCGAGCTTGATCTGCATGTCGATGTCCTTGTAGTGTGCGCGGGTGGCGGCATCACCGCCGGCGGCACGCACGCGTTGCTGGATCTCCTGCAGCGCCATTGTCACGTAGGCGTGCGGCTCATCCTTCGTGGTCATGCCCCACGACTGGATCAGGCGCTGCACGGCCTGCGCCTGCACATAGCGGCGCCAGCGGTTGGGCGTCTGCCCGGAGGCCGTCTCGCGGAACAGCATCTTCACGAGGTCGTTCACGTAGTCAGCGGGCTGGTAGGTGTCCTTGGCGGAGCTGAAGGTCACCACACGCCCGAAGGTGGTGGCGGAGCAGAGCACGGCCAGCGCCTGGTCGGCCAACGGCTTCGCGTAGAGCTGACCGTCGCGCGTGAGGCGGTTGATGTAGGGGGCTTCCGTGAGCCAGGTGGGCTCGGTGAAGAGCTGCTGGTCCAGCCATTTCATGGCGCGCTGAACACGGGTTTTCTCTTCGGGGACATACACGGGGCCCGTCTGCTCCACGCTCTTGTAGTTGTGGTAGAGGCCTGCGATGTTGCGGTTGACATGGCCCACATAGCGGCGCATCTGGTTCACGACACTCATGAACATCTGCTCCAGGTTCTCGTCGAGGTCGCCCTCCTCGCGCACCCACTCAGGCAGCTGCCCGACGATGCGCTTCAGGTTCTTGATGCCGTAGTCGCTGGCGCGCATGGCGTCGTCGCCCAAATCCTCGGTCTGTGCGCGCGGGTCGTTGTCGTTGCCCTCGCCGCCAAACCAGTAGCGGGGGCTCTTGGACAGCTTGTCGATGGTCATCTTGTTCAGGATCAGGCGCTCCGCGTCGGCAGCTGCCAAGCGGCCCTTCTCGCCGTCCTCCTCGTTGACCTCGGGGAAGTAGCGGTAGCCCCATTCAATGGCCCATTTGTCGTAGGTGTTGATGCGGGGGAAGATGCCAGCCTCGCTGATGTTATCCTCGGGCTGCGCCACGTAGTTGAAGCGGGCGTAGTCCATGATGCTGGCCGTGTGGCCGTTGGCCTCCACCCACGCCTTGTCGCGCAGGCTGTCCACGGGCGTGGCCGAGCTGGCGCCCATATTGTGGCGCAGACCCAGCGTGTGGCCGACTTCGTGGCTGCTGACGAAGCGGATGAGCTTGCCCATCAGGTCGTCGTCGAACTTCATCTTATGCGTGCGCGGGTCGATGGCACCGGCCTGCGTCATATACCAGTCGTGGCACAGCTGCATCACGTTGTGGTACCAGCCGATGTGTGTCTCGATGATCTCGCCCGAGCGCGGGTCGCTGACATGGGGACCGTAGGCGTTGGAGATGGGCGAGGCCAGGTAGCGGATGACGGAGTAGCGGGCATCTTCGAGGCTCATGCCCAGCGAGTCGGCGTTCTCGGGCCATTCCTCGGCGCGGATGGCGTTCTTCCAGCCGGCCTGCTCGAAGGCCACCTGCCAGTCGTTGACACCGGCGATGAGGTACTTGCGCCACTGCTTCGGCGTTGCGGGGTCGATGTAATAGACGATGGGCTTCTTGGGCTCGATGAGCTCGCCGCGCTGCATGCGCTCTGCATCCTCGACACTCTTCGGCTCCAGGCGCCAGCGCGTGATCATATCGCGGCGGCGCACCTGGTGCTGGTCGTCGCTGTATTCGCGGTGACTCTCAATGAAATAGCCCACGCGGTTGTCGAAATAGCGGGGACGCATAGGCTCCTTCGGCAGCAGCACGAACGAGGTGTTCAGGCGGAACGTCATCAGCCCCGTCAGCCTTCCGGCAACGCTGCGCTGGTTAGCGGCCAAGGCACCGTAGGTCTTCACCGTCTGCACCTCCGTGTTGATGGGGTAGGTGCGCACGCCCTCGATATAGCTCTGGTCGCCCTTGAAGCCCGAGGCGTTGTAGCGTTTGGCGGCCTCGCCGAGACCCGTGACGATGTTCTCGCCACGCAGGAAGTCCGTCATCTTCACGCTGTAGGTGGTGTGCTTCGTCACACGCTGCGGGATGCCTCGGAGGCTATCGCCGGGGATGGTGTCACGCACGGTCTTGGTGCCTACGCTGTCCAGCTTGAAGGACGCGAGGATGGGGTCTTCCGTGGAGGCTACCAGCGCGCGGTGGATCTGGTCGGTGCTGTCGGCGGTGGCATCGTAAGCCATCGCGCGGAGCATCAGATGATCATTTGCCTTCTCCCAGTAGAGGACATGGCTGTTTACCAACTCACCACCATAGACACCCAATTCGACAGGGGTTGCAATGAAACGGGTGGTGGACAGAAACGGACGACCAAGCAGCGAATCGGGAATTTGGAAGTACCAGTCGTCTTTATAGTGCTGAACGTTGAAGAGTCCTGGCTTCGCAGCAGGACGCACCTCCCTGCGGGGAGCGGGGCGCTGCTGGCCGTCCGGACCGCCCTTCTTGGCCTTGCTGCCTTTCTTTACCTTCTGGGAGCCGCGTTGCTCGGTCTTCACTTTCTTTTGCTTCTTGAAAATGCCTGCATCGGCGGTCGTCGTGAGCGCGAATGCAGCCAGAGCAATGAGAATAAGCTTTTTCATTATTTCAATATTTCAATGTTTCAATGTTTCAATGTTTCAATGTTTCAATGTTTCAATGTCTCAAATCGGCTGCAAAAGTACAAAAAAATCCACGACTCGGCGATGAGTCGTGGATTATATTTGATACTTTTTAGTATTTATTAGGTTCGCGCGTGAAGCATTACTTCACCACAACCTTCTTGCCACCGATGACGTAGAGGCCGCGAACAGCCTTGCTCACGCGGCGACCGCTGAGGTCGAAGATGCCGGCATCAACCTTCTGCACACTCTCGATGGACTCTGTAGTAATGTCCTTGATGGCATCTGGAGTGGTATCCTCAGTCGCATTGGCTACGGTCACGCTGATAGTGTTAATCGAACGTGCGCCAGGAGCTGTGAAATAGATTGCCGAAGCGTTGCCTGTCCAGTTTCCGGCTTCGTACGTGCCGCAATCAGCGGTAAGGCCGGTCTGGCTATTCTGGAAAGTGAATTCAACGGCGGTGATGGCCTTGCCCTCTGGAACGGAAAGTTTCATGACAGAACTCTTACAAGGATTCAGATAGGTGCCTTTATTGTTGGTGAAGTAGCGTGAGTGGACCTTGGTTCCTTCGGGATCATTGATTAAGAGTGTAACATCGCCCATCACAACAGGCTTGCCGTCCAAGTCGCCAGCATTGAGGTTCTGGGAATCACCGACAGGCAGGCCCATATTGTTGTTGACGAAATCATAGACGGGCTTGTAGTCAGCATACTTGCCGCCCTTCCATGTAATCCAGTTTTTCTCAGGTGTCTCCCATGCCCATTCGCCCCAGAAGTTTGTCTCCAGCGTGTTCACCTGCAGGAAGATTTCATCCTTTGAATTGAGGATGACGGTGCAGTTCCCATCCATGTTGCGCTCGAAGCCATCCCTTGTGCCGTCAGAAACGAAGCGGAAGCGAGCACGGTTATTTGTCGTACCGGCATTGACGCCAGCCTGAGTGCCAGCACCCAGCGCATTGCCATTAGACATTGTCTGTTCATTGAAAGCTGTAGTGAGAACGAAGTCGTAGGTGGCCGTTCCACCCATCGTCATCAGCACGAGAGCACAGTTCTTCGGAGTAACATATTCAGCCTCGGAACCGATGAAATTGGTGTAGTTGACATACGCGGGAGGATCTTGCTTGGTCGAATATCCAGCGCTAACTTTTACTGCAATCACATTCTTTGGTACTACATAGCAGCTGGGTATATGATAGCCGCGAAGGCCGCTGGTGATCTGAAGTGAAAGCGCGTTGTGAACCTCTACGAGCGAGAAGTGCTCTGTTGTCGGCTCATAGCTGGAAGCATACTGCGGATTAGCGGTGTTTCCGTAAGGGTGACCCTCTGTGCCGTAAGTCAGGGCGATGAGCAAGTCTTTGGTGTTCGTGAAGTCTTCCATAGCCACCTGACCCAGAATCTGCCAGCTGTAGGCTACGAAGTTCTCCTTGTCATCGCCGAACAGACCTGCCATATTTTTGACATCGGTGTCAGCATTGTCGGTCTTGGTGCCATCTTCGCCCAGACCCTTCAGGTCGGCTCTTACCCATGCGGTGGCACCACTGGCTTTCAGCGCTTCCTTCTGAGCGTTGAGCTCTGCTGGGGTGTAGGGGTTCTCTTTCGTGCCGTCGCCGGCCATGATAGCCTGGCTGCTAAGGAGCATCGTAGCAGCGAGCGCCAGCGTTTTCAGTGTAAAGAATTGCTTCATAAGCGTGAATAAAAATAAGTGAAAGAATGAGTTATAGATTTTAGTTAAAGATGCCTAGTGTGAAGCCGAAGCTGGAGAAGTCCCGTGTAGGACTTTTCAGCGTGCTTAAGTACTGTACATAACCGCGGACATACCACATGGAGCGCGTCTTCTTGATAGTGATGGGGAACTGGTATGTGAGCTGTAGCCGCTCATGCCAGTAGTCGGCATTGTAGTAGTCCATATCGGGAATCAGAACATTTTGCGCATAGTCCGTTGTGGGGTCGGCAAGAGTGAGGTCGGCGCGCATAGAGTGGCTATACCCTGCGGAGAAGTCCATCCACAGATGTTGGGGAATCAGTGCACATCCACCTTCAGCGGTAATTGTCGTTCGGTCGCGATGGAACGACGAAGTCGGCAGTACGTGTTTATTGGAAGCTATAGAGTAGTTGGCAACGACGCCCGCATACGCGTGTACGCCCGTTCCTTTCACCCATTGCAGGCGATAGCGGAGGCTCGCGTCGAGAGTCTGCACCTGATAGCGCTTGCTGAAGGTCAGCAGACGCTCGTAGCTGTAGGTGTTGTAGCCCGTTTCGGGGTCTTTCTCGATGTTCAGTTGCTCGCGATATTCATCGGCATAGGCCTGGCGCGCCTCCACGCTCAGGTCGATGTTGTGCAGGTGGTGCTCTGTGCGCACACGGTTGTAGCTCTGCAGGCCGTAGGTGTAGTCGAAGAAGCAACCGGGCTCATACTTATACTGCCCCAGCACATCCTCCTCTGCGCGGTTGATGCTCAAGGCGTTGGTGGTGCTGAAGCGGTCGCCGAAGCGGAAGCCGTAGTCCAGCTCCGCGCCCAGCTGATGACGCACCCATTCGCGTGAGAAGCTGCTATAGCCGCCCACGGTGCCGATGGCGTTCTCCATGCCGGTGAACTGGTAGTACATGAGGTTGGGGTCGGTCTGCACGGTCGTCAGCGTGGGCATCTTCTCCTTGCGCCGACGGTAGTGACCGTTCAGTCCGATGGTGTGGCGGCCTACGGTGTAGCTCACCGAGGGCGTCAGGCAGTAGTCCAGCATCTCGGAGCGCGAACGCGGGTCGCGCAGGCGGCTCAGGTCGCCCACGCCGTAATCCACATGGGCACCGAAACGGAAGCCCGAGAAGCTGACGGTGCCGAGGGCGGCGGTGAGGGAGAAATCCATATTGTCGTACTTGCCTGCGACGCTGCTGCCCGAGAAATAGGGATTAGTGTCGTAGGCACGGCGTACATCGCACCACGAGCGGTTCTGCACGCGGCCGTAGTCGAAGTCGAAGCGGCCGTAGCCCACGAGATAGCGGCCGATGCGCTGGTAGCGTTCGGTCTCGAAGCGCAGGGCATTGTGCTCGTCGCCCTCCTGCACGCGGGTGTAGTCGCCGACGCTGCGGTCGAAGCGGACCTGGGCATAGCCGCGGTTCACGACACTATCCACATCGAGGGCTGCCGCATTTTGCGTCAGGCGGAATGTCTGCGTGGCATCTGCCAGGCGGTAGGACGCCTCGTCGGTCTGTGCCCATAGCAGGCTGGGCAGCAGGGCCAAGGTTAAGAGAAATGTGTTCTTACTCGTCATACACACGGGGCTTAATGATGGTGGATACTTGGAAATCGTTGAGGCTGTTATTGGTGTCTATCAGCACGGCATGGCCGTCGGCAGCGTGAGACTCCGTGCGGCGATACACCACCTCGCCTGTCCAACCGGCAGTGGCGTTGATGTTGGTGTAGCTGGCATCAATGAAGGTGTATAGGCGCTTGGTCTTGACCCTGACGCCATCGTTGAATTTCTTGAGGTAATCGACACCGTCGAGGATGAGTCGAACTGGTAGTAGTAGCCATTGGTTGCCGCTGGTCTTACCGTAGGCATACGTTCTTGGGAAGGTGGTGATATCCTCATCCGTGCGGAAGAGGACGACACCGCAGGGACCGCCCTGTACCAGGTTCATGACGGCACTGCCCGAGGTGCGTGAGAAAGCGCTCTCTAAAGCTGGTACGGCGGGATTGTTCTGATAGGTGCCCGAGACATCCTTGGCCTCGAAGTCGGCTCCGCGCAGGTCGCTCTCCAGCGGGCTGACATCGCGGTGGTCAATGGCGCTATTGGTCAGCAGTACTGTGCCGCCGGGCTGCACCAGGAAGGGCTTGTCGGCGGGTATGCGAAAGGCTTGCTTCAGGAGCACATATTCGCTGTTATAATCTTCCTGCAGGTTCTCCAGCGTATAGGGCTGCGGATTGTCACTATCTAAAAGGCCGATGTAAAGGCCGGACACGTCAACGGGCTCATCGGAATTATTATAAAGCTCTAGGTACTTGCCAGCCATATAAGTCCTGTTGTTCTTGTCCTTGCAGCCAGCCGAGGCAATCTTGCTGATGATGACATCGGGGTCTTTAACAACATTCAACGGCATTGTCAAACGAGTCTGCCCCTCTTTCAGCAACTGGCTATTCAGACTGCCCGAGACGGTGTAGCGCTGGGCATCTTGAAATATCTTCCACGAGGTGGATATATTATAGATATCGGGAATAATGCCCTGGAAGGTGGCGAGGCCTTTATCATCGCTCTTCACCGTGATAGTCTGGCCGTTGAGCGCCATACTCACATCATGGCCGCCAAGGCTTTCGCTGGTGGTGAGCTCCTCGGGAGCAACCAACTGAACCTGCACGGTCAGAGCCTCCGTGACATCGTTGAAGTCCACACAAGCGCACAGCAGCAGGGGCAGCAAGAGCGCTTGCACGCGCAGGAGTTTGGAGATATACTTTGTCATATACATGATTATTTACAGGTTAAGGCTCAGTTCAGCGCCAAACGAAAAGGTGCCCGTGTTGCGCTGCGTGAGGGTGTTGCTGTTGTTGCCGCTCAGGTAAGGCTCGTAGAAGAGCATATTGTTGACATAGAGCGACAGAGCGCCGACCTTGCCCAGCTCCTTGGTGAGGCGGAACGAGGTGTTCCACGTAATCGGTGACTTTGTGGGTTCGTTGTCGGAAACACGCACCAGTAGGTCCTGCACCGACACGCAGGCCTGACCCACAGGGGCGGTGTCGTAGTAGCGGGCATCCATGCCGATATAGCCGTTGAGCATGTCGTCGGTAAGCTCGTGGCGCACGAGGTCGGTGTCAATCCATCCGATGGGGTTCTTGTCGGCGGTGTAGCTCCAGGTGGAGTTGTGCCAGATGGCCTGTGCCGTGAACGAGGCAACCATGCGCAGGACTGGGATGTTCGTGACGGCGCGCAGCGTAGTGACAAAGCGGCGATAGCGCGTGTAATCCACAGCCGAAGGATAGATAATCTTAAAGGGCGTGGTACCATAGCTGGAATATGAGGCCGGCAGCAGCGAAGCCTTCACCGACGAGCTGTTCTGGTCGGTGCTCCAGGTCTTCGTCTCGCTGTAGGCACCGCTCACGAAGAACGAGGTGTTGATGGCCGTGATCTTGCCGCAGTCGAAGTCGAACTCAATGCCTCGGTTGCGCGTCTCGTTGGTATTGCCGATGGCGCCGGTGGTCATGTAGTGAATGAGTGTCACAGCAGGGTCGGCGTAGTTGATGGTGGTCGCGCTGCCCGGCGTGATGACGAGACCGTGTTCGGGGGTGAACATACTGGTGGCGTAGGTGAAGTACTCGGTCTGCGGGCCGAAGCCGTTGGGCGTGTAGTCACTGTAAGCCAGAATGCTGAGCTTCTTGCCGCTGCGCAGCTTGAAATCGATGCCCACCTCGGCCTTCGTGGTCGTGGCGTTCTTCATGCCTTTGGAGTAGGGCACATCATAGCGTTGGGTGTGATACACCAGCAGCTGCCCGGCAGGGTCATCCTGTGGCATATAGTTTGCGGCCACATGGTCAGCGTACTTGGCATCGGGGTAGAGGTAGTTCAGACCGGGCGTCTTGGAATTCATGCCGATGCCACCGCGGATCTCCAGCCACTTCGTCAGCGACAGCGAGGCGTTCAGGCGAGGGGAGAGGGCCGTAGTGGCTACGTCACCGAAGGGTTGTAGCGCCGTGAAGCGCAGACCGGCCGTGACGTGTAGCACGTTCACCTTGCTGATGTTCCATACCAGCTGGTCTTCGGCGTAGGCTGCTATCTGGTGCAGACCGGGGATGTCGGAGAAGGCGCGCGGACGGCCGTCGGAGTTGGGACGGTAGGGTAGGCGTTCGTCGCCGTTGTAGTAGCCGCGGCCGTTGTTGACATCGTATTTGTATTCGGCACCCACCTTGAAGCTCTGGCGCGTGTGGCCTGCTTTCACGTAGAAGGCATCGTTGACTTTCAGGAAGATATTCAGCGGTCGGCCTTCGGTGATGCCGGTGGCCTGGTAGGAACGCGTCTCCCAAGGCACCGTGTGGTAACCGGTCTCGCGAGCCGTCAGGATGGGCAGCAGACCCGTGGAGTTGCTCACATAGGAGGTAGTGCGGTTGTCAGTCCAGGTGCTAGTGACGCCGATGGTGTAGCCGATGGTACGCGCCAGCAGACGGTTCACGTCGATCTTGACGTTGTGGTTCAGCGAGAAGGTAGTATTGGTGTTCTTCGACTCCGTGCCGTCCTGAATGGCGTCAGGGTCTTGCCCAGTCCAGTCGCGGGCTGACAAGAAGCGTAGCTTCGTTTGTGTGTGCCAGCGTGGTGTGATGTCATAGCCGTAGCCCACGGAACCGGTGTAGCGGTGGAAGGAACGTGTCTTCTGGCGCGGGTCGCCCCAGGCTTGGGCGTAGTCGAAATTGAAGTTCAGCACACCTGCCTTGCGAAGGTTCAGACCTTTGCCCAATGAGAAGTTCATCAACCCTGGGTTCACCTTTCCCTTAAACTGCCAGGGCGTCACGCCAATCTTCGAATGCACGACAACGAGGCCACTCGTCAGGTCGCCGTACTCTGCCGAAGGGATACCACGCACAACCTCCACCTCTTCAATGTCGTCGGCCGATACCTGGCGTAGGTCGGTACCCGTGAATGCTGTGGCGCTGAAAGGCCCTTGGCTCAGAGTCGCATTGTTGGACATTGGCATACCGTCCATCACCACACTGGCGCCAAAAGCACTTGTATTGTTGTTTACCAATGTACGCACCTGCACGTTCGAGGCCGATGTCAGGTCGCTGTTGCCCATGATATGCCCGGGGAGCAGCTGCATCACATCGGCCAGCGATGAGGCTTGCAGGTGGTCGATGGCCTGACGCCCGATAATGCTGCTCGTGGCCTGACCGGACGCGTTCTAGCGTGCGGTCACCGTCACCTCCTTCAGCGCCAGCGTCTGTGGCACCAGCACGACATTCAGTTGCAGGTCCTTCTTTAGCTCGATGGCAAGCTTGTAAGGCTGGTAGCCCACGTATTTGACCTCCAGCTGGTAACGGCCTTCGGGGATGTCCTTCAGCGTGGCAAAACCGTTCAGGTCGGTCTGTACCGCGGTCTGCAGGGGCTGCAGCACGCATACCGCCATCGGAATCTTCTCGTTTGTGCCTTTCTCTGAAATGTTTACCTGTATCTGAAAGACTTTGGGCACTTCAGCGCGGCACTCGTAACTGAGTGTCGGACACAGAAGTACCCAAAGAAAAACCAGTAGTTTTAAGACTTTTGTCATCCTTGCTTGCTATAAAACGGGCGCAAAGGTCGTATTATTTTTTGAAACGGCCAACGCTTTTCTATGTTTTATTTTGCAAGCAGGCCAAATTATTGACGAGAGCAGTTTGTCCTCACGCTTTCGCTTGATGAACAGTGACTTGTGGGAACGGGAAGCTGATGCCTGCGGCATTGAAGGCGTTGTAAATCTTCTCGCGCACCTCGAACAGCACGTCCCAATAGTCCTCGTTGGCTGTCCAACAGCGGATGGTCATATCTACAGAGCTGTTATTCAACTCGCTAAGAAGCACCACAGGCGCGGGGTCTTCCTTCACGCGCTTGTCGGCCTTCAGGATCTCTAGCACCACCTTTCGTGCTTTCGCCACATCTTCGCCGTATTCGATGCTGATGACCCAGTCCGTGCGGCGCGTGTCCGTCAGCGTGTAGTTCGTGATGGTGCCGCTGCTCATTGCGCCGTTGGGGACAAAGATGAGCTTGCCGTCGGCCGTCAGCAGGATGGTGTGGAAAATCTGAATGGCCTGCACCGTGCCGGCGGTGCCTTGTGCCTCCACCCAGTCACCAACTTTGTAAGGCTTTAAGAATAAGAGGATAATGCCGCCCGCGAAGTTCTGCAGGTTACCGCTCAACGCCATACCGATGGCTACACCGAACGAGGCCAGCAGCGCTGCGAAACTCGTCGTGTTTACGCCCAAGGCGCCCACCACAGAGATGATGAGCAATACCTGCAACACAATGCTGACAAAACTCCGCACAAACGTCTGCACGCTGATTTCTACCTTGCGGCGCTCCAGGAAGCGTGCCAGCAGATAGTTCAAGAGCTTGATCAGGTAGTGACCGATGAGATAAACCACCAAAGCAATCAGGATGTGTTTGCCCGCTTCCATAGACCAGCTAATGAGCTGCGTAACAACCTGTTCCCAATGTACATTGCCTTCTGCAATGTCTTTTGTCAGTTCCCCCACCTTCGGTAGAATTGTGAGGCTGTCGGACGGTATTTCAACCGTTTGTAATAGATGTATCATAATCCTTGTGTATAATGGTTTTCAAAACGGGCACAAAGGTACTGCTTTCCTGCAGAACCAACAAATAAATCACCCCTTTTCTCTCCTCTCAGACAATTCTTCCATAAAGAGAATATATAAATGTTCGCGCGTGTGAATGTTTGTGTAACCTTGCTTGAAAAGGACTCTTTCGATAAAATGAAGTCCTGTTATGTAACTTTTTTCTTGAAACTCTTGCAGGAATGAAAAAATCGCCGTACCTTTGCACCCGCAAACGAGAAAGGGGTA
>CAMVUB010000034.1 GCA_947170495.1 uncultured Prevotellaceae bacterium | reverse complement strand
TTAGCATGTTCAATAATATTGAAGGAAAGTAAACGCTAAAAAGTCTATAGACTCTTTCTACCGAAAGGTAGATTTTCTTCATTCGCTCCGCCCGCCTGTGACAGGTAGGCGGAGCAAACCGCAAAGCCCCTTTCCCGTTAATTCTTCGTAAATTTTTAACTTCAATGAAATGAAACCGCACCATCGAGCGTTATAATAGAAGAAACAAATACGAAACGAACAATGAAAAAGAAATCCATCATCACCATCCTACTCGCCCTCGTCGCAGTGGCGGGGCAGGGACAGACCATCAAAGCAAGCTACGAGGACATCTTGGACTCGCTTCCAACGGTCATGCAAGAATATATGACCATGCAGGGCGTACAGCATTTCCGCGTAACATTAAGAAGCGAGTTCAATGGAAAAAGGGCTAAGATGAAGAAAGTCACATGTGACAATGGAACGTTTACCGAGCACAACCTTCTGCCAGATGTGATGCATCTTGTTTTCACCGACAGCATCGAAAGGCTCGACTTTATGGCATTGCCATTCGGAAGCGACAGTCTTCGAATAGCCTGCTTTTATCCAGATGGCGGCAATAGGCGTTTATTTGAGGACACGGTAAAAATTGACAGGATGAAAATCTTGTTGGAAACGCTGACGCCAGGCATCGGCCCCGACTATCCCATGATAGCTTATTCCGCAGGCATCCCCATCAATGGCGGCACATGGTTTTGTGGATTGCGTGATGCCGAAACGGAGCCTCGGCTTTGGTATGAGAAGCACGGCATAAGAGATTATGTGTATTATGCCGTCACACTTGAGGATGATACGCCCTATAATGAGAATGATACATTCTACGTTAAGATTTCCAAGCAAGAAAGTTTAGGCATGCATAAGCAATAGAAAGAATAGATTCAATGAAGAAAACAATCATCACCATCCTCCTCGCCCTCGTAGCAGTGACAGGGCAGGCGCAAGTGAAATCAGGTCTTGACCTCTGTCTGAGGAACGAGACGACAGGTGAATGGCTCATCGGACTGTTTGATGACTACGCCATCTACGACTGCGAGTATTGGGATTATGCAGAGGTGAGAAAGGGTCGTATCGTCCCGCCTGGCTATGCACCCTATCCAAGTGAGTTAGAGAAACTGAAAGAGGCTGTGGAGAAAGCTCTAAGTATAGAATAAATCGAAACGAACAATGAAAAATGCGATTAAGAGAGAGCCTTGCAAGCTTGTTTGCAGATGGCCGAACGTGAGCATTTTATATAACAAGAAAGCCATCATCACCCTCCTACTCTCAGAGCGACGAGAACCGCATCTGGGAGCTGAACGGCGTAGGCAATGGTGGCGGTGCCATGTTCCTCATCGACCGCGACGGCACCATCCTCTCCACATCCACCGATGCCGAGGAACTGGAGCCGCTTATCAAGAAAGCACTATACATCGAGTAAAACAAAGAACAGCAAAATAAAAGCGAATGAAATTATCATCCGCTTGTGAATTTCTTTGTGCCCTCCGTGCGGTGTGCGATGTGCTTGCCCTCGTCGCAGTGGCGGGTTTATAAGTATCTCATCATTGTGTCAAGATTGATGATTGAGACTTTTGCGAGGTCAGTTCTTGGCGTGTAAGTCTTCGTGTCGAATGGCATCAAGACGCTCCTGATCAAGGATACCCTCGTCCCACAAGCGGTCGGCCTCTGCGTCAAGTCTGGCTTGGAAATGCTGAGTAAGGACCATCTGAATCTCACGCGCATAACTCTCGCTATTATTAAAGGAGAACAGCTTGAGCAAATGTTGCTGGGTCGGGGTCAAGGTTGCTGCTTGCATAGTGGTATTGCTTGGTTCCTGAGTGTAAAAGTAGGGATTTGTTTTGATTCGGGCAAGGGATTTTGTGCGGAAAAACACGGAAGCGCGCTGAAAAATGCGGAAAAGTGGGTTGCGAGGGTGAAAAGTCAGACAGAAGTGCTATCTTTGCAACCGGAAAAAGATGTAAGAAATTGCCGATAGGCATAAAGACAAAAGGATTATGTTCACGAAATTGATTGCTGAGCGCCTGGGACTGCGCGAGAAACAGGTGGCGGGGACGCTGGCGCTGCTGGATGGCGGTGCCACGATACCGTTCATTGCCCGATACAGAAAGGAACACACGGGTGCGCTGGATGAGGTGCAGATTGCTGCCATCAGCGAGCAGAACGAGCGCCTGAAGGAGATCCAGAAGCGCAAGGAGACTATCACGAAGACGATCACGGAGCTGGAGAAGATGACGCCCGAACTGGAGCAGCGCATCGCTGACTGCTGGGACGCCACGGAGCTGGAGGACATCTATCTGCCCTACAAACCGAAACGGCGGACGCGTGCACAGGTGGCGCGCGAACAGGGCCTGGAGCCGCTGGCCATGCTGCTCCTGCGGCAGCGCGGGGCTGATCCAGAGGCGGCTGCCCGTCGCTTCGTCAGCGACGAGGTGCCAGACACGGCAGCGGCGCTGAAGGGTGCACAGGACATTATCGCAGAGATGGTGAGCGAGGACGAACGTTCGCGCCAGACGGTGCGCGGCTGTTTCCGCCGCACGGCGGTCATCACCTCGAAGGTGGTGAAGGCGAAAGCGGACACCGAGGAGGCGGCGAAGTTCTCGGACTACTTTGACTGGAGCGAGCCGCTGAAGCGTTGCTCCAGCCATCGGCTGTTGGCAATGCGCCGTGGTGAGGCCGAAGGCATCCTGCGCGTGAGCATCACGGTGGACGATGAGGAGATGGTGGAGCGGTTGCAACAGAAGTGGAAGACCCACCCCCAAACCCCTCCCGTGAGGGAGGGGGGTAGCTGCGCGAGGATTATAGATGAGGCGGTTGCCGATGGCTATAAACGGTTGCTCTGTCCATCGATTGAGAATGAGTTCGCAGCGGCGAGCAAGGAGCGGGCCGACGAGGAGGCCATCCGCGTCTTTGCCGAGAACCTGCGCCAGCTGTTGCTGGGCGCGCCGCTGGGTCAGAAGCGCGTGATGGGTATCGACCCGGGCTTCCGCACTGGCTGCAAGGTGGTCTGTCTGGACGCGCAGGGGAACCTGCTGCACCACGAGGCCATCTTCCCGCATCCGCCTGTGCGCAAGCCTGCTGAAGCGGCAGAGGCCGTAGCGGAGATGATCAGGAAATACAAGGTGGAAGCCATCGCCATCGGCAACGGCACCGCCAGTCGCGAGACGAAGGGGTTTATAGAGATGGTGGTAGAACAAACTGGTTCGCGCGACGCGCGGCCCAGCTTGTTCGTAGTCTCCGAGGACGGTGCTTCGGTCTATTCGGCCTCGAAGGTGGCGCGTGAGGAGTTCCCCGACGAGGACGTCACGGTGCGTGGCGCCGTCAGCATCGGCCGCCGCCTGATGGACCCGCTGGCGGAGCTGGTGAAGATTGACCCGAAGAGCATCGGGGTGGGGCAGTACCAGCACGATGTGGACCAAGGCAAGCTGAAGAAGAGCCTGGACCAGACGGTGGAGAGCTGCGTGAACTCCGTGGGCGTGAACCTGAACACGGCCTCGGTGCATCTGCTGACCTATGTCAGCGGACTCGGCCCGGCACTGGCCAAGAACATTGTGGATTACCGTCGCGACAACGGTGCCTTCACGAGTCGCGCGCAACTGAAGAAAGTGCCGCGACTGGGGGCTGCCGCCTTCGAGCAGTGTGCAGGCTTCCTGCGCATCAGCGGTGCCAAGAACCCGCTGGACAACAGCGCCGTACACCCCGAACGCTATGCGCTGGTGGAGCAGATGGCGAAAGACCAGGGGTGCACGGTGGCCGACCTCATCGCCGACAAGGAGCGTCGCGCACGCGTAGATATCAATAGGTATGTGAGTGCCGAGGTGGGCGTGCCCACGCTGACGGATATCATGAAGGAGCTGGAGAAGCCCGGGCGCGACCCGCGAACGGCCATCGAGGCATTTGAGTTCGACAGCCGCGTGGCCAGCATCGAGGATCTCGTGGAGGGCATGGAGTTGCCGGGCATCGTCACGAATATCACTAACTTCGGTGCCTTCGTGGATATTGGTGTGCATCAGGATGGGCTCGTACATATCTCGCAGCTGGCGAACAAGTATGTGAGCCATCCCACGGATGTCGTGAAGCTGCACCAGCAAGTGCGCGTCCGCGTCACGGAAGTGGATCGGCGGCGCAACAGGATATCATTAAGCATGAAGGGACTCAACTAACGGAGTCCCTTCATTTGGTTTAGCTTGCGATGTTGGCGCGTATCTTGGTGAGATAGGCCTTCATGGCGTCCTCGTCGCGGTCGTCGATGATCTGGATGAGTTCCTTGAGTTCGGAGCGGATCATCTCCACCTTGGGTTTCGTGTGGGGGTTGAAGAGGATTTCGCGCAGGAGGGTGTCGTCCTCGGAGAGCACGCCGCGGGCTATCTTCATGTGGCGCTTGAAGGTGGTACCCGGGGTGTCCTGGTGCTTCATGACAGCCGAGAAGACGAAGGTGGAGACGAAGGGGATGGAGAGGGAGTAGGCCATCGTCTCGTCGTGCTCGGCAAAGGATATCTCCTTGAGGTTGAGGCCGAGGCGCGTGTAGAGGTCGCGGAAGAAGATGCGCCCCATGTAGTCGCCCTCGTTGATGAGGATGGCATTCTCATTGGAGAGTTGACCGAGGTTGGCAAAGGTGGGACCGAACATGGGGTGCGACGAGACGTAGCGGTGGCCGGTCTGCTCGTAGTACTCCTTGAAGCCGGTCTTGACGCTGCTGATGTCGGAGAGGACGCAGTCCTTGCCGATGTGGGGCAGGAGCTCGTTGAACACGGTCAGCGTATATTTCAGCGACACGGCATTGATGACGAGCTCGGGGTTGAAGGCATCGACCTCGTCTAACGAGGTGAAGCGCTGGGTGTTGTAGAGGAAGCGCAGGCGCTGAGGGTCGTTGTCATAGACTGCCACTTCGTGGTCGAAGCTGAGCAGGTCGGTGAAGAACGAACCCATCTTACCGGCGCCCAAAATCAATATTCTCATTGGTGGACCCTTTTTACTTGTTCATAATTTCCAACTGCTGTCTCACACTCTCCTCATGGATATGCTCGTAGATGTCGCGGATGAAGTCGGGGCTCATGCCACAGAGCGAACCTTGGGTGGCGCGCTTGTCGAGGATCTCGCTGTAGCGGGTGGTCTGCACGACGGTCATATTGTGGAGCTTCTTGTACTCTGCAATCTCACGGCTCACGCGCATACGCTTGGTGAGGAGATCCATGAGTTGGTTGTCGAGTTCGTCGATCTGCTTGCGCAGCTGGCTGATACTCTCGGTGACCTCCATCTCCTCGCGCACGACGAGGCGGTCGAGGATGAAGTCCAGCACCTCGGGCAGCACCTGCTGCTTGGCATCGCTCCATGCGCAGTCGGGGTTGCAGTGGCTCTCTATCATCAGCCCCTCGAAGCCCAGGTCCATGGCCTGCTGTGAGAGGGGTGCGATGAGGTCGCGGCGACCGCCCATGTGGCTGGGGTCGCAGATGAGGGGCAGGGCAGGGAAGCGGCGCTTCAGCTCGATGGGCAGGTGCCACATCGGCGGGTTGCGGTAGAGCTTGCTATCGACGCTGGAGAAGCCGCGGTGGATGGCGCCGAGACGTGTGATGCCAGCGCTGTTGATGCGCAGGAGGGCACCTGTCCACAGCTCGATGTCGGGGTTCACGGGGTTCTTCACCAGCACGGGAACATCGGTGCCCTTGAGGGCATCGGCGATGGACTGTACGGAGAACGGGTTGGCGGTGGTGCGGGCACCTACCCACAGGATGTCGATGCCTGCTTGCAGGGCAGCCTCTACATGCTCAGGGGTGGCCACCTCGGTGGCCAGCAGCATGCCCGTCTCGGCTTTCACGCGCTGCAACCAGGGAAGCGCTTCGATGCCTACGCCCTCGAAACCGCCGGGCTTTGTGCGCGGCTTCCACACACCGGCGCGGAAGATCTTCACGCCGTTGTTGGACAACTGTCTGGCGGTATCAAGAACTTGCTCTTCAGTCTCGGCCGAGCAGGGGCCAGCGATGACCATGGGGCGTTTCGCTTCGATGCCCGGAAGGGCGAGGGGAGTGATTTCTAAGTCCATATATGTTATGGTTTAAGGTTTAAAGTTTAATGTTTAAGGTTTAAAGATTAAGGTTTAAACTGCTCGCGAATGCGTGACAGCGCTTCGCGCATCTGTTCTTCCTTGGCGCAGAGGGAGATGCGGATATATCGCTCGCCATTGGTGCCGAAGATGAAGCCGGGAGTGATGAAGACGCGGGCCTCGTGAAGCACTCGCTCAGTGAGGTCCTCGACATGGGCGTAGCTGTCAGGGATGCGGCCCCAAAGGAACATACCAGTCTGTGTGGGGTCGAAGGTGCAGCCGAGCGTCGTCATGATCTCCTCTGCGATGGCGCGGCGACGGGCGTAGGTGCGTATGTTCATCTCGCGGTGCCACTCCTCGGAGGTGTTCGTGAGCGCGTCGGCGGCGGCGAGCTGGATGGCGCGGAAGGTGCCGTTCTCGACGTTGGTCTTCACCTTCAGGATCCATTGTATGAACTGTGCGTTCGAGCAGAGCATGGCCACACGCCAGCCTGGCATGTTATGGCTCTTGGAGAGCGAATTGAATTCGATGCAGCAGTCCTTGGCACCGGGAATCTGGAGGATAGAAAGAAGCCCCTTCCCGTCCTCCCCCAAGGGGGAGGTGTTATTTCCATGGGCACTTTGTTCTTCCCCCTTGGGGGAAGTTAGAAGGGGGCGGATAAAGGAGTAGGGGTTGTCGTTGACCACGATGATGCCGTGCTTCTGGGCGAACTGCACCAGCCGCTCGTAGGTCTCGCGGCGCGCAGGTGCACCGGTCGGCATGTGGGGATAATTTGTCCACATCAGCTTGACGCGGCTGAGGTCCATTTGTTCAAGCTGTTCGAAGTCGGGCTGCCAGCCGTTAGCCTCGGTGAGGTCGTAGCTCACGACCTCAGCACCCAGCAGTCGCGAGAGTGAGGTGTAGGTGGGGTAGCCAGGATTGGGCACGAGCACCGTGTCACCCGGATTCACGAAGGCCAGCGTGGCGTGCAGGATGCCTTCCTTGGAACCGATGAGGGGCTGTATCTCGGTGGCAGGGTCGAGGGTGACACCGTACCACCGCTGGTAGAACGTGGCCATTGCTGTGCGCAGTTCGGGCGTGCCGATGGTGGGTTGGTAGCCGTGGGCATTGGCCTTGCGGGCCTCCTGGCAGAGCACCTCGATGGTGTGTTCCGAGGGCGGCATGTCGGGGCTGCCGATGGCCAGGGAGATGATGTTCATTCCCTCAGCATTCAGGCGGGCCACCTCCTTGAGCTTGCGTGAGAAGTAGTACTCCTGAACGCTGGCAAGGCGGTCGGCCGGGCGGAATTGTGTGGATGTGTTGTGTTCCATAATCAAAAGGAAATCCCGCTCCTTGTGGGAAGCGGGATTCGTTATCTGTTTGTTTAGTAGTTGAACATGTAGTAATGTCTTCACTTCTGCACGCGTCTTCCCGCTTCACCTTGTCTGGGTAAAGTAATAATAGGAATAGACGAATGCGTTGATGAGCTTCATGACAATGTTTTGTTATTTCCGACCGCAAAGTAACGCACTTTTTGTGAAACCACCAACTTTTTTACGCATTTTCTTCGTTTTGTGCGTCATTTTGCTGGTGCAGTGACGTTCTTGCTGACGTGTGGACGGTTACTTCGCGATGATTGTCTTTCCTTTTGTGACGAAAAGGCCGTGTTGCGGACGCTCCACGCGCTGGCCGATGAGGTTGTAGTAGGTCACCTTTTCAGACAGGGCCGATGTCAGGGCTTTGGGGGCTTCGATGGCATCAAAGATGGGCTCGAGGCTCTGGAGCCATGTTGTCAGGTCGCTGACAATCTGTGTGTGGTAGGCGAAGTCGGTCTTGAAGCCGTAGCCGTGGTTAGCGACGTTGAGGGGCAATGTGTGCACGGGCACATTGGCATTCTCGAGGGCTGTGATGTAGTTGAGGCTGTTGGCCTGCGGCACGGTGCGGTCGCCGGTACCCCAGCAGAGGTAGGCGCGCGGCGTCTCGGCGGTCACCTGCTTCTCGTTGCTGTAGAGGTCAACCAATGCCTGTGAGGGGTTCGTGCCCAGCAGGTTGTCGCGGGAGCCTTGGTGGGTGTAAGAGGCGTCCATCGTGATGACGGGGTAGAAGAGAACCTGGAAGGCGGGGCGCTCGTCGCCTGTGGTGTGGGTGGCGATGGTGCTGGCCAGGTGGCCGCCGGCACTGAAGCCCATGACACCAATCTGTGCGGGGCTGATGCCGAGGAGCTCAGCGTTGTCACGCAGGTACTTCATGGCAGCCTTGCCATCCTTGAGGGGCATATCCGGGGCTGTGGGAGGAGTGGTGTAGGTCAGCACGGCAACGGTGTAGCCCAGCTCGTTGAGCATGGGGGCCCAGTCGGAGCCCTCGCTGCTACCGGCGACATAGGCGTAGCCTCCACCGGGGATGACGAGCATGGCGCGACCCTTGGCCTGCTCAGCAGAGGCGGGGAAGAGCTGCAGGCGCGCCTTGGCCGATGATTCCAGTTTCACGGTGCTGAGGATGCCGACCTCGTTGATCGAGAAGATGCTGTTGGCGTCGGTGGCATTGTTCCAGAAACTGAGATGTTTGTCTGAGCTGTGATAGACGTTGATGAAGCGCCCATCCTCGGGGGCTGCGAGCAGGAAGCCGTTGGCGTGCTCTGCGAGGTTCCACTTGTAGGTGCCGTCGCCGAGAACCACAAGCTCGCCGCTTTTGCGCAGTGTCTGTGCTGTGTTCGAGCGGTTATAGACCACGATGCCGTCGTAGGGGTCGCCCTGGAAGGCCCATTGGTAAGCCTCGCTCATGAGGTCGTCGGCAGAGGGGTTGTCGTTGCACTTGTAGCCAGGGTTGGCATTGCAGAAGTCCTCGCCATTGCGCAGTGCGAGGTTGTACCAATGAGCATCGTTGAGATCGGGTGATGTCGTGAAGGGCATCTGGAACACGGCTTCCACCTCTACGATGTTCTCCTTGTCTTTCTCTACAGTGACAGGTGTGTCGATGGAGTAGAGGGTATAGGCATGCTTGACAAAGGTTGTAGGAACGCTTCTGATTGTCTCGCCTTCGATGCCGCTAAGCTTCTGCTCTTCCAGCAACTTGCCGTTCACGTCTTTAACGCGAAAGGTCACTTCAATGCCGCTATGGAAGAAGGTTTCGAGGGTGGCCAAAGCTTCCGCCGGGTCGAAGTCCACAGGATCCGAAACAGCAAACTGGTTGCCCGCATCGTAAGTCGTCCATCCGCTTAAGCAGATGCCTTTCTGTGTGTTGACGTAAGTGTTGAAGGTCTTTCCTTCCGATGTGATGGAGTATGGGTAATCTGTAAACTTGTTGCCATTTGTCACCGTTATGGGCTCAATGGGATTGTTGGACATCAGCACGTTATGCCAACCTCCATTGCGGGCGTCGTAGGCAGTAGCTTCGCGACAGGTGAACTTCTTGTCGTTGACGCTGTAGAGATACTTGTTGCCTTCGTAGCTGATAAAGGCGAACTTACCTTGATTGGTGAAGTTGGTGTTGGCCGTGCAGGTGAGATACCCGTCCTGCGTGCCAATAATGCCGCGCTGTGTCTTCAGCGTATAGGCCTTGGTGTTCTCTGTGATGGTGATGGCTGCTTGCAGCGTGGCACTGCTCAGTAGTGCCAACAGTGAAAGCACAATGAATCTAAGATGTTTCATCGAATATGTGATTTAGTTGGTTCGCTTCTTTGGTCTTTTCGCGTAAATGCGCTGCAAAGATAGCCCTTTTCAATTACCCGACAAAACTTTTCAAGCTTAAAAGGCTGTTTGATGGGGAAAGAAAAAGGCTGCGTGAGGGATATACCGTCACGCAGCCAATCATAGAAGTCGTGTTTTTTTGTTAGATTATCTTTCTTTTAAGAGGCTGTCATTATACGAGGCCCTGAGCCATCATAGCCTTGGCAACCTTCATGAAGCCAGCGACATTAGCGCCCTTCACGTAGTTGACATAGCCGTCGGGCTCGGTGCCGTACTTCACGCAGTTCTCGTGGATGTTCTCCATAATCCAGAGCAGCTTGGCATCAACCTCCTCAGAGGACCAGCTCAGACGCTCGGAGTTCTGGGACATCTCCAGACCGCTGACGCTCACGCCACCAGCGTTGCTGGCCTTACCCGGTGAGTAGAGAATCTTGGCATCCTGGAACACCTTGATAGCACCCGGTGTGGAGGGCATGTTAGCACCCTCGGCCACAGCGATGACACCATTGGCAACGAGAGCCTTAGCAGCTTCTTCGTTGAGCTCATTCTGCGTAGCGCAGGGGCATGCGATGTCAGCTTTCTCGAACCAGGGCTTGGCACCATCACCCACATACTTGGCAGAGGGGTACTGCTCCACGTATTCACGGATGCGGCCACGGTAGACGTTCTTCAGCTCCATGATGTAGTCGAGCTTAGCGCGGTCGATGCCATCGGGATCATAGATGTAGCCGTCGGAGTCGGACATGGTCATCACCTTGCCGCCCAGCTGCAGCACTTTCTCAGCGCAGTACTGAGCTACGTTGCCGGCACCCGAAATCAGCACTTTCTTGCCCTCGATGCTCTCGCCCTTTGTGCGAAGCATGGCGCGCAGGAAATAGACATTGCCGTAGCCAGTAGCCTCGGGACGAATCAGCGAGCCGCCGAACTCCAGACCCTTACCGGTCAGCACACCGCTGAACTCGCGGGTGAGCTTCTTGTACATACCGAACATGTAACCAACCTCGCGGCCACCGACACCGATGTCACCGGCGGGCACATCCACATCAGGACCGATGTGGCGGGTGAGCTCCAGCATGAAAGCCTGACAGAAACGCATCACTTCGGCGTTGCTCTTGCCGCGCGGGCTGAAATCGGAGCCGCCCTTGCCACCGCCCATGGGGAGAGTGGTGAGGGAGTTCTTGAAGGTCTGCTCGAAAGCCAGGAACTTCAAGATACCGAGGTTAACACTCTTGTGGAAACGGATACCGCCTTTGTACGGGCCAATGGCGTTGTTGTGCTGTACGCGGTAACCCATATTGGTCTGAACATTGCCCTTGTCATCGGTCCATGTCACGCGGAACTGATACACGCGATCGGGGATGCAGAGACGTTCGATGAGGTTCACCTTGTCGAACTCGGGGTGCTTGTTGTACTCTTCTTCAATGGTGCCCAACACCTCTTCAACGGCCTGATGATACTCAGGCTCGCCCGGGAAGCGGCGTTTCAGGTCTTCTAAGACTTGTTTTGCGTCCATAATTGTGTTGTTTGGTTGTTGTTAGAGTGAGTTATCTCTGAATTCTGGCGCAAAGATAAGCATTTCGTCACAAACTACCACATAAAAATGACAAAAAGTTTGTGAAAAATAAGAAAATACTTGCTAAATGTCAAGGCGAGAGAAATATTTGACCTTTTGTAAACGTAAATCGTATTTTATCATTACCTTTGTGCCAAAAATATGAGCAGATGATGAAAAGTCTTTCTTCATGCGTACGCGCACGCGCGTTCCTTTTATTATTATTTATAGGTCCCATGGGTCTCTGTAGTCCTATGAAGGCTATGGAATCCACAGAAGCTACTGCTCCCAAGCGTGAGCTGCGTGCCGTATGGGTCACGACACTCAGTGGCTTGGACTGGCCTCGCACCAAGGCCACGAACGCGGCGACGCGCGCGCAGCAACAGCGTGAGTTGTGCCAGTTGCTGGATCAGCTGAAGGCTGCAGGTATCAACACGGTGCTACTGCAGACGCGTGTGCGTGGCTCTGTGATCTATCCTTCAGCCATTGAGCCGTGGGACGTTGCCCTGACGGGTGCTTTCGACCGCGATCCGGGCTATGACCCGCTTCGCTTTGCCATTGAGGAAACTCATCGACGCGGTATGGAGCTGCATGCGTGGGTCGTGACGATTCCCGCCTTCAAGCAGGTGGTGGCGAAGCAGATGGGTAGCCGTGGCCTGTTGAAGACGCATCCTGAGTTGCTGCGCAAACATGCAGACATGTACTATCTTGACCCGGGATTGCCTGCAACGGCCGACTATTTGCTGCTGATTTGTCATGAGATCGTCAGTCGTTACGATGTCGATGGCCTGCATTTCGATTATATCCGTTATCCCGAGAATGCCACCTCATTCAATGACGGCGCGACCTTCAAGCGTTATGCTGCAAAGGGGGTGGGCAAGGCAACGTGGCGTCGTGACAACATCACCCGTATCGTTCGTCGCATCTACGATGATGTCAAGGCCGTGAAGCCGTGGGTTCGTATCAGCAGTTCGCCCGTGGGTAAGTATGCAGATGTCAGCCGTTTCCCCTCGCGAGGTTGGAACGCCCGCGATGCCGTGCATCAGGATGCAGAGGGTTGGCTGCGCATGGGCATCCACGACATCCTGTTTCCCATGATGTACTTCGACGGCAATCACTTTTACCCCTTTGCTGCCGACTGGCAGGAACAATCCTTCGGGCGCTTCGTGGCTCCCGGACTGGGCATTTACTTTATGCACCCCAATGAGAAGAACTGGCCGTTGGGCGTGATAGAGCGTCAGCTGCATTACCTGCGTGATCAAGGTCTTGCTGGGCAGTGCTATTTTCGCAGCAAGTTCTTGACGGATAATGTGAAGGGGTTGTATGACTATCTGCGCAGCGACTTCTACGCCTTCCCGGCGATGCCTCCGGCTTGCACGTGGCTTGACAATGTCGCTCCTTCTGTGCCGACCCGCGCCGAGAGTGCTGAGGGAACGCTGGCGTGGTTGCCTTCGTCGGACAATATGGGCGGTGGCGTACGCTATAATGTCTATGCCTCACGCGAGTGGCCCGTGGATGTGCGTAGTGCCAAGAACCTCGTTGCCACCTTGCAGCCTGCCACTCATTTCACTTACAATCGTTCAGCTTCCGTAGGCTACTATTTTGCGGTCACGGCTGTTGACCGTTGTGGCAACGAGAGTGACGCCCTGCAGTTTTCCGATCATGCTGACAATGTAACTCATACCGTTGGTCGCCTACCGCTGGATGCTAAAGGCCATGTCCGCGGTCTCGTCTATCGTCCGTTGCCAACCGCTGAGCGCAAGGCAATGGAGAAAGCGCAGCGTAAGGCACGTAAGAAGAAAAAGTAACAGCGCACGGAATGATTCGAAACGGATATATAACAGACGAAGCCCCCGCCGATTGGCGAGGGCTTTCGTTTGATATGTATGTGCTGTGAGCTTACTTAGCGATACAGATAGATACACGGTTCTTGTCGTTCTCAGCGAAGGGCTGAACGGTATCACCCTTAGCGTCAACAGTGATGCGAGCTGCGTCGATACCAGCGTCGGTGAGAGCCTTAGCAACGCCCTCGGCACGACCCTTGGAGTAGAACATGTTGATGCGGGGGTTACCGGTCTCAACGTCAGCATATCCAGTGACAGCCACCTTGGTCTCGGGGTTAGCCTTCAGGAAGTTGATGAGGTTGGTCACCTTACCCATCTCACCCTCGGGGATAACGGTCTCGCGGATGGAGTAGAAGACCTCAGTCTGCATCTCAGGAGCCTTCACGACAACGGGTTTCGGTTTCGGAGTCTCAACAACGGGAGCGGGAGTGGGCTCGGGCTCTTCGATAACAACGGGAACAGCCACGGGAATCACCTTCTCAGTCTTGCCGAGGGCGATCTTCAGGCCCAGGAGGGCGTTGAAGTACCAGTCAGCGTTAGCCTTCTCGTTCTTGTTCTCATCCACACCAGACTTGCTGTTGTACTTCTCGGTAGTACCGTTAGCCATCAACTCGAGGTTCAGGCTTACGCGCTTAGCGAGACGGAAGTCGAGGTCGAGACCTGCACGGCCTACGGGAACGATGCTGGTGCCGTCCCAGAGCTCGCGCATGTTGTACTGAGTAGCATAGTCAGCAGCCTCGTTGTTGTTGAAGCCGATGTTAGCGGCAGCACCCACGATGATGTTGAGGCCGAACCAACGCTTGGGGTTGTAACCTGCGATAGCGTTGATGATGTTGAACTTCACATCGAGACCGGGAGCTACATAGTTCCACTTGTAGGTGTCGTTGGTCTCAAAACCACCCTTGCTCTGCCAACCGTTAACGGCCAGACGGAGAGCCCACACGGGGCTGAACTGATAACCGATAGCCAGCTGAGCGTTCGGAGAAATGAGCTTGCCGAAGTCAGCCTCGCCAAGGGTGTACTGTGCACCGCCCTGCAGCTGCAGGAACCAGTGGTGATTGAACTCTACGCGCTCAGTCTCCTGTGCGCTAGCAGTCAGGCCTGATGCCATCAGGGCAGCTGCGAGAAGAATCTTTCCAATCTTCATTGTTGTTTAGAATAATTGAGGTTTAAATATTATTTTTGCTGTTTCAAAACACTTTAGACGGCGCAAAGGTAGCTATATTTTTGTTCTTACACAAAAGATTCTTGAATAATTTTATTAAAAAGTTGCATTTTGTTATTCTTTGGGCATAATTATGACACCTTCCTTGCGCATTCCGTCGATTTTTACGGTTAAAGGTTGCTCAAAATGGACTACTCGCACATGTTCCGTTTCCTCCACTGCGGGCAACGCATTAAGTAGTTTCAGATGGTAGATGCCGTCGCCCAGATAATCGTTAATGGTAAAGTAGCCCACGCCGAAGCTGGTGAGGTTCTGGAAAAAGTGGGTTCCTTGGCTGGGATCGACGCGGTAGTTCTGCAGGCCAGCTTCCACGATGACCTTTGCCGCTGAGATGGCAGGCCATTTCACAGGAATACCGAGCCAGGGGTCGCTGCTTCCCCAGCGTCCGGGGCCGACGAGGATATAACCCTCTCCGCTGTTCAGGTAACGGCGGTTGATGCGGTCGATTTCCTCTGCAATGGCGGGGTTGTGCGAAGCACTCCATCCTTCGGTCTTGATATATACGATGTCCTGAATATCGGTGAAGATGCCGTGTCCGATGGCGTTGTGGGAGCGCAGCACGCAGTCGTCATCCGGGATGGCGGTGAGGTCTTCGTCCAAATTCATCTTGTTGTCAACCATCGGACGTATTTGCAATAGGTAGAGTTCACCAGTGCGGTCGGCATGTATGTTGGCGGCAAGCTCGATTTCTACGGGACGCCGCATCTCTTCGTGGCCGTAGTACATAACCTTTTGTAGCAGCTCGGGGAGCGGGAACACGCCCTGCTGGAGCACGCCGCAGAAGGTGATGACCTTACGCCCGCCTTCGTAGATGCCGTCGCGAATCACTTGGTCGTAGGGGTCGTAGGTGGAGGCGATATACTGGAGTGTGCCGTCGGGCTCGGCGGCATTGACGCGCAGTTTCAAGAGGTTGAATCCATCGTCCTTCAGGAATGTCACGGGCGGGTTGGCCAGGTCGAGGGCATAGAAGCGTGTCTGCGTCTCCTTCAGCGCAATCTCCATTTCCGAGGTCTGCAACACTTGATGCGGATGCGCAGGGCAGACGCGCAGGCACTGGCCGCCATCCACGATGTACTTACCCAGTCCGAGTGCGAGGTTGACGGTGCCCTCTGAGGCCTGCTCGTCGCCGATGGGGTAGTAGTTGACCGAGCGTGCCACGCCTGACAGGGTGGGGTAGAAGCGGTCGCCGTGGCGCTCACCGGCCACCTCCTGCAGGATTACGGCCATCTTCTCCTGGTCGATGACATTGCTCGTGGCGGTCATGTATGCTTTCGAGTCGCGGTAATAGACGCTGGCATAGACCGCTTTGATGGCATCTGACAGCATGTGCAGGCGTTCATATTTGTCATCCACGTGCGGAATCATGTAGGTGGAATAGATTCCTGCGAATGGCTGATAATGAGAATCCTCCAGTAGAGAGCTGGAGCGGATGGCGATGGGCGTATCGACAACATCAAGGAATGCCATCAGGTCGCCGATAAGTCGTGCCGGCAGACGTGCATGTAGGAAATAGGTGAGGATGTCCTCGTCCGGGATGTCGGAGAGCGCCACCTGGTAGAGCTCGTTGGTGTCCATGAACTCATCGAAGATGTCCGTGCAGAGGACAACCGTCTTCGGGATCATCACCTCGGCATTGTCGAAGGCGTTCAGGTCAGCATGGCGCTTGATGATATGGTCGATGAAGGCGATGCCGCGTCCCTTGCCGCCCAGTGAACCGTCTCCGATGCGGGCGAAGTTCGAGTAGCGGTCGAAGCGTTCACGATGGAACACAGCCACCACGCCTTGGTTCTTCATGCGGCGGTAGCTGACGATGGCATCGAAGATAATCTGCCGGTGCAGGTCCACATCCTGCACGGAATCCCATGTGATGCGCTTCAGGAAGTCGGCGATGGGGAATAAGGCACGCGAGCTGAGCCAACGCGAGACGTTGTTGTGCTGCACGTGGTAGAGTAGCGACTCCTTGGGCAGTAGGAAGATGTTGTCCTGCAGGTCCTTGAGGTTGCGCAGACGGGCCACCTCCTGCATCGTCTTCGGGTCGCGAAAGATAAAGTCGCCGAAGCCGAAGTAGTGGTTGATGAGCTTACGCAGATCCACCGCCATCTTCTTGGAGTTCTTGTCCACGAAGCGCACCTTCTGCCCTTCCAGCAGCTGTGCCTTCTCCGGTTCCGAGGACTCCATGATGAGGGGGATATAGGGGTCGTGCTCGCGTATGTTCTTCAGTAGTTCGATGCCAGCGTACTCGTCGAGCTCACCGTTGTGGGGGAAGCGGCAGTCGGAGATGACGCCCAACGTGTTGTCAGAATAATGTTCGTAGAGCGCCCAAGCCTCCTCGTAGCTGCGTGCCAGCACTATCTTCGGACGGCCGCGCATGCGCAGGGTCTCCAGCTGCGAATTCAGCGCCTCCGTGGCGAAGGCAAGACTCTGCTGCAGCACGAACTGATAGAGGTTGGGCAGGATGCTGGAATAGAAGCGCACGTTGTCCTCTACCAGCATAATCATCTGCACGCCGGCGGCCAGGTCGTGCTCCAGGTTCATCTTGTCCTCGATGAGCTTGATGATGGAGAGCAGCAGCTCCGTGTTGCCCAACCAGCAGAATACATATTCGAATGCCGAGAGGTCTTCGTCGGCCATGCGTTTGCTGATGCCGTGGCTGAAGGGCGTGAGCACCACGCAGGGGATGTGCTTGTGGGAGTTCTTGATGCCGCGCGCGATGTCGAAGATGTCGTTGTTGTCCGTTCCAGGCATCACGATGACCAGGTCAAAAGAGAACTTCTCCATCTGCTTGAGCGCCTCCTCCTCAGACGCCACCTGTACGAAGCGTGGCGGGTAGCGCAGGCCCAGCTTGGCATATTCGTCGAAGATCTTCTCATCCACGCGCCCGTCGTCTTCCAGCATGAAGGCATCATAGGGATTGGCGATGAGCAGCACGTTGAAGATGCGGCGTGCCATCAGGTCCACAAAGGATGTGTCGCGAAGGGTCAATAAGTCTCGTTTCATGACAAATATACTATTTTTCGGCGCAAAATTAGTAAAAAGCTTCAACTTTTATGTATCTTTGCGCGGAAAAAACGAGAATAGAACAATTATGAAGCCTTTTTTGGACAAAAACTTCTTACTGCAGACTGTAACAGCGCAAGAACTTTACCATCGTCATGCAGCTCCACAGCCTATTATTGATTATCATTGTCATCTCGATCCTGCGATGGTGGCTTCCAATCACCGCTTCCGGAGTATTACGGAATTGTGGCTTGGCGGCGACCATTATAAATGGCGCGCTCTCCGTGCCAATGGTGTGCCAGAACGTCTTGTTACAGGTTCTGACACTTCAGATTGGGAGAAGTTCCAGGCGTGGGCCGCGACAGTTCCCTACACACTTCGCAACCCCCTCTATCATTGGACTCATCTGGAACTGAAGACGGCCTTTGGCATTGACAAGTTGTTGAACCCGGAGACTGCTCGCGAAATTTATGATGCTTGCAACGACCGTTTGCAGAATGATTCCGCTTTCACTGCCCGTGGATTCATGCGCCACTATCATGTGGAAACCGTATGTACCACCGATGATCCCGTTGATGATCTTCGCCATCATCGTGCCTATGCAGCAGAACAAACGAACAGTGAATCTACAAAAATGTTGCCGACCTGGCGCCCTGACAAGGCGATGGCTGTTGAAGATCCCGTAGCCTTCAAGGCATACGTGGAACGGCTGGGGGCTGCAGCAGACATTGATATCCGCAGTTTCTCGGATTTCGTGGATGCTCTTCAGCGTCGTCATGATTTCTTCCATGACACAGGTTGCCGTTTGAGCGATCATGGTCTTGATGTGTTTTATGCAGAGCCTTACACCGATGCGGAAATTGCCAATATCTTCAATAAGGTATATAGTGGAACTTCGCTTAGTGATGTTGAGGTACGTAAGTTCAAGAGCGCAATGCTTTATGTCTTTGCTGTTCAGGACTATAATTCCGGATGGGTTCAGCAATATCATTACGGTCCACTCCGCAACAACAGCAGTCGGCTGATGAGAGCCTTCGGTGCTGATGCCGGTTGCGACAGTATCGGCGACCTGAATACGGCACAGTCCATGTCTCGTTTCCTGGACCGTTTGGACAATGAGGGCCATCTTGCCAAGACCATCCTTTACAACCTCAATCCTGCTGACAACGAGATGGTAGCAACGATGATTGGTAACTTCCAAGATGGCAGCATTGCTGGTAAGATTCAGTGGGGATCCGGTTGGTGGTTCCTGGATCAGAAAGATGGGATGGAGCGTCAGATGAACACCCTCTCGCTGCAAGGCCTCCTCAGCCGCTTTGTCGGAATGCTCACCGACTCCCGCTCGTTTGTCAGCTATCCTCGTCACGAGTACTTCCGTCGCACCCTTTGCAACCTCATCGGCAATGACGTGGAGCAAGGCCTTTTGCCATTCAACGGCTATGAGGAGCAGCGTGTGCGGCAGATGGTCGAAGATATCTGTTATTACAATGCTAAACGATATTTTGACTTTTGATCATGGAAAACCGTAAAACTTCTTGGCGTTGGTGGATCTGCAGCCTCCTCTTTGTTGCCACTACCGTGAACTATCTTGACCGCCAGGTCCTCTCGCTGACGTGGAAGGACTTCATCGCGCCTGAATTCCATTGGAATGACAACGACTATGGTAACATCACAGCCGTATTCTCCATCTTCTATGCTTTTATCTCATTGTTTGCGGGCCGCTTCATTGATTGGCTGGGAACGAAGAGGGGTTATATCTGGGCCATCGTAATTTGGTCCTTTGGTGCCTGTCTTCATGCTGCGTGCGGTTGGGCCACATTAAAGCTGACAGGTGTTGTTGATACCAATGCCCTCTATGCTGTGGAGAAAGGTTCTGAGTTGGCTCTCCTGGTTTCCTCTACGAGTGTCTGGCTCTTCCTGGCGTGCCGTATTATTCTGGCGACGGGTGAGTCTGGCAACTTCCCTGCAGCCATCAAGGTGACAGCAGAGTACTTTCCTAAGAAGGATCGTGCTTATGCCACCTCCATCTTTAATGCCGGAGCTTCTGTGGGCGCTCTTGTAGCACCTCTTACGATTCCTCTTCTGGCAGAGCATTTCGGCTGGGAGATGGCGTTCATTATCATTGGCGGCATCGGCTTCATTTGGGCAGGTTTATGGCAGACGTTCTATACGTCGCCCTCCAAGAGCCGGTTCGTTAATGCTGCCGAACTGGCTTATATCAATCAGCCTGATGAGGCATCGCGTGTCAGCTCTTCCAATGAAGCGGCAGAGCCGTCGCTCTCACTCGTTCAGTGTTTCCGTTATCGTCAGACATGGGCTTTCATCGTAGGTAAACTGATGACCGATGGCGTGTGGTGGTTCTTCCTCTTCTGGGCACCTGCCTATTTCTCGGAACTCGGTTATCCGTCTTCTTCTGGTATGGGCCAAGCTCTGATATTCGTGCTCTATCTTATAGTAACACTGCTCAGCATCCTTGGTGGCTATCTGCCTAAACTCTTTGTGGAGCGTAGGGGCATGAATCCTTATGCCGGACGTATGCGGGCAATGCTGATTTTCGCTTTCCTCCCAATCTTTGCGATGTTTGCGCAGCCATTGGCGGTTTTTTCTCCCTGGTGGCCATGCTTAATCATAGGCCTGGCGGGCGCTGGTCATCAGGCGTGGTCTGCCAATCTTTATTCCACGATAGGGGATATGTTCCCAAAGTCTGCCATTGCCACCATCACGGGCATAGGTACAATGTTCGGCGGACTCTGTTGCTTCGCCATCAACAAAGGTTCGGGAATGCTCTTTACTTATGCCGAAGCTCAGGGCGAGGTTTTCCGCTTCTTTGGTGCCACAGGTAAGCCAGCAGGTTACATGATGGTTTTCTGCTACTGCGCTGTAGCATACCTCCTTGCATGGGTTATGATGAAAGCTCTTGTGCCTCGCTACAAAAAGATTTATGAATAGAATAATTGTAAAACGTATTTAGAATAATTGTAAATGGAAAAGACCTGGCGTTGGTTTGGCAAGAAAGATAAGATCACACTTGCTATGCTTCGACAAATTGGTGTCGAGGGGATTGTGACAGCATTACACGATGTACCTCTCGGCGAGATATGGACGCGTGAGGCAATTCGTGATCTTCGTGAGTATATCGAGAGTTATGGCCTCCGTTGGAGTGTCGTGGAGAGTTTGCCCGTTACCGAGACGATTAAATACGGCGGTCCCGATCGCGATGAGCAAATCGAGATTTATAAGCAGAGCCTGCGCAATCTGTCTGCCGAAGGTATCCATACAGTTTGCTACAATTTCATGCCCGTGCTGGACTGGGCACGTACAGACCTCTTGCATCCCAATGCTGATGGCTCCTCGAACCTCTATTTCTCATATTCGGAGTTTGCCTTCTTTGATATATATATATTAAAAAGGAAAGGCGCGCGCGAAGACTGGGCTGCTTTCACCTTCCCTGAAGGAGTAGGCGAGGGCCGGGATATCCTGGCAGAGGTGGATGCTCTGGCCAAGGAGATGACGCCCGAGCGCGAACATGAGTTGGTTGAGAATATTGTCATCAAGACACAAGGCTTCGTCAGCGGTAACTTCCGTGAGGATGACAAGGCGCCATTGGAGAAGTTCCGCCAGTTTCTGGATCTCTATGCAGGAATAGATAAGGCTCAGCTGCAAGCCAATTTGAAGTACTTCCTGGAGGCTATCATGCCCGTGTGTGAGGAGTGTGGAATGAAGATGTGTGTTCACCCCGACGACCCGCCCATTCCCATTCTTGGCCTGCCTCGTATTGTTCGTACGGCTGAAGATATCCGTTGGTTCCTCAATGCAGTGCCGAATGTGCATAACGGCTTGACCTTCTGTGCTGGAAGTCTTTCAGCAGGAGCTTATAATGATGTGGTGGCGATGGCACGCGAGTTTGCTCCTCGCACTCATTTCGTGCACCTCCGCTCTTGTCACATCTTCCCTAATGGTGACTTCACTGAAGCCAGTCATCTGGGCGGTCGTGCAGATCTCATTGAGCTTTGCCGAATCTTTGAGATGGAGAATCCTTCGCTGCCCTTCCGCGTGGATCATGGCCGAACGATGCTGGGTGACGAATCCCGTGGCTACAATGCCGGTTACAGCTTCTTAGGCCGTATGTTTGCAATGGCTCAGATGCAGGGCGTATTGGCCACGTTGGAACATGAGAAGACACTCTCTCCGCTCCCCCTTGAATGGTAAGATAACTTATCTGCCAAAAAGTAAAAACCGATTATAATAACCCGCAAATAATAGATAAGAATATGAATAGTCAATTAGGTTCCTTGTTTAATATCAAAGACAATGTAGTCGTAATCACTGGTGGCACAGGTGTCCTCGGACGTGCTATTGCGAAGTATCTTGCTGCCGAAGGTGCAAAAGTAGTTATATTAGGTCGCAAGCAGGAGGTCGGCGAGGCCATCGTCAACGAGATCCTCAAGGCTGGCGGCGAAGCTATGTTCCTCGTTACCAATGTCCTTGATCAGGCTGTTGTCCAGAAGAACTGCGATGACATATTGGCACGTTATGGCCGTATTGATGCACTTTTGAACGCTGCAGGCGGCAATATGCCGGGCGCCACTATTGCCCCTGACAAGACCTTCTTTGACCTTGATCCTACTCAGTTTCAGACCGTTCTCAACCTGAATCTCACAGGTACTGTTATCCCCACTCAGGTGTTCCTTCAGCCTATGGTGAAACAGGGCAGGGGTGTCATCGTCAACTTCTCGTCTATGGCGGCTTTTCGCCCGATGACTCGTGTCTGTGGTTATGCTGCGGCAAAAGCGGGAATCAGCAACTTTACCGCATACATGGCCACGGAATGCGCCAGAAAATTCGGAGAGGGAATCCGCGTCAACGCCATAGCTCCAGGCTTCTTCATCACGGAGCAAAACCGTGCGTTGCTTACCAACCCCGACGGCTCCTACACACAACGTGGACAAGATGTGATTCGTCAGACGCCGTTCGGACGCATGGGCAATCCCGAGGAACTCTGCGGAACGATTCATTACCTCATCTCAGATGCTTCGCGCTTCGTCACCGGCACCGTAGCCGTGGTTGACGGCGGCTTCAACGCATTCGCGATGTAAGGCATGAGTCTTTTGTTCTTCAACCCTTGGAACGACCTGGCGCTGGCCAGTGGCGACGCGCATTACACGCCGCCCGCTTCGGCGATGCAGATGGCACAGGACTTGCGTGACCTGCCGCAGCTATGGGCCCCGCATGACTCGCGGCGTCTGTCGGTGTGGGGATGGAGTCCACTGTTGGTGACTCAGTTGCGCGAAAAGGGCGTGGATGAGGCGCTGCTGCCGTCAGCAGAGCAGATGGCAGCGTATCGGGCGGCTTCGTCCCGACAGACGGCTGTGCGGCTGCTGGCACGCTGGCGTGAGCGCTTTCCTGAGCCTTTCGGGAACGGTGTGTTGGTCGGCGAATCCAAGTGGTGCACGACGATGCAGGAGGTGTCGGCCGCCGTCACGGCCTACGGCAATGAGGCGATGCTTAAAGCACCATGGAGCGGCAGCGGAAGGGGGGTACATCCCGTTCATGGTGGCGTGAGTAACAAGAACTTGGCATGGGTGACACGCACACTGCAGAGACAAGGCGCTTTGGAGGTGGAACCATCATATAATAAGGTGGTAGATTTCGCGATGGAGTTCTGGTCGGAGAACGGACAGGTGCGCTACGAAGGGCTCTCGCTCTTCACCACGACGGCAGGTGGTGTTTATAGTGGCAACCTTGTGGCATCGGAGCAAGAGAAGGAGCAGCGCCTCGTGGCATATATCCCGCTGGAACAGTTGGCAGAGGTGCGGCGGCAGCTGACTGCATTGCTGAATGAAGCCTTGAGCAATGAGCTCCTACCTGCTTGGTACACAGGACCATTCGGCGTCGATATGATGGCGGTGTCAGCACTTCCTCTTGCGAAGTGTGCCATCCATCCGCTCGTGGAACTCAACCTGCGCATGACGATGGGTTGGATAGCCCACCTATTAGCACGCGATTTACCATACGGCCAACAGCGTATCTTCAGGATTGAGCAGAAGGGAGGGCACTATCGTTATGCGTTAAATGACACGTCGGAATAGTCAAAATAAAGCTTTTTTTGTGAGAAAAGGCATATTTTGTTATCTATGAGTTTGCAGTTTCGGTGGTTTTACATACCTTTGCACCGCAAAAACTTGTGCAATGGAAGCATTCTTCAGAACCCACGCTTATCTCGTAGAGCATATCGACCTGCCCGTGCGCCGTGCGCTCATGGATGAAATAGACTGGAGCGCTCCCTTGATTGGAATCAAGGGTACACGCGGTGTCGGCAAGACGTCGTTCCTCCTGCAATATGCCAAAGAGAATTTCGATGTACGCACGCATAAGTGTCTGTACATCAACATGAACAACTTCTACTTCCAGGGCCGTGGGCTCGCAGACTTCGCACGTGAGTTCCGGCAGGGCGGGGGTGAGGTGTTGCTCATCGACCAGGTCTTCAAGCAGCCTAACTGGTCTAATGAACTGCGCCGCTGCCACGACGAGAACCCGGGTCTGCGCATCGTCTTCACCGGCTCCAGCGTCATGCGCTTGAAGGAAGAGAACCCTGAGCTGAATGGCCTCGTGCAGAGCTACAACCTGCGCGGCTTCTCGTTCCGCGAGTTTCTGAACCTCAAGACGGGTTGCGACTTCCCCGCCTACAGCCTCGATGACATCGTCAGCCACCACGAGGAGATTGCCGATGAGATTCTCCAGCAGGTCAACCCGCTCAACTTTTTCCAGAGCTATCTCCACCACGGCTTCTATCCCTTCTTCCTTGAGCAGCGCAATTTCTCAGAGAATCTTTTGAAGACAATGAACATGATGTTGGAGGTTGATATCCTGCTGATTAAACAAATTGAATTAAAGTATCTGTCAAAACTCAAGAAGCTCTTCTACCTCCTCGCTATCGAGCGCCCCTCGGCACCCAATGTAAGCCAGCTCGCCGACGAGATAGAGACCTCGCGCGCCACGGTGATGAACTACATCAAGTACCTGTCCGACGCCCGTCTCATCAACCTCATTTACAACCCCGGCGAGGCCTTCCCCAAGAAGCCTGCGCGCATCATGATGCACAACAGCAGCCTCATGTACGCCATCTACCCCAACCACATGGAGGCCATCGATGTCTATGAGACCTTCTTCCAGAACGCGCTTTGGGCCTACCACGACGTCCGCCTCGGCGACCGCCTCTCCTCGTTCCTCGTGGATGGGCGCCGCTTCCGTGTGTGTGTCAATACACCCCGCCGCCAACAACCGGACATCTGCTATGCCCGTGCCGAACTGCGTCGTGGCGAGGCCAACAACATTCCTCTTTGGCTCTTCGGGTTCCTCTATTAATTGCGCGTAATACAAGGTTTCTAACCATAAAGAATGACATCAAAACGATTGTTTTGGTGCCGTTAACTCTTTTTTTGACATCTTTACTTTGCACTCTCATCATTTTTAGGTACCTTTGCGCCCGATTTAATAAAGAAATGCATAACCCCATCTTTAAACATTAAACATTAAACTTTCAACTCATATAGAAATTATGGCAAAAGAAAAGAAATTTATCACCTGTGATGGTAACGAGGCTGCGGCTCACGTGAGCTATATGTTCTCCGAGGTAGCTGCTATCTACCCCATCACCCCGTCTTCGCCCATGGCGGAGCACGTTGACGAGTGGGCTGCCCGCGGCCGCAAGAACCTGTGGGGTCAGACCGTCAGTGTTCAGGAAATGCAGTCCGAGGCTGGTGCTGCCGGTGCCGTTCACGGCTCGCTGCAGGCTGGTGCATTGACCACCACCTTCACCGCTTCTCAGGGTCTGCTCCTGATGATTCCTAATATGTACAAGATTGCCGGTGAGCTGATCCCCTGCGTGTTCGACGTCAGCGCCCGCACACTGGCCAGCCACTCCCTCTGTATCTTCGGTGACCACCAGGATGTGATGGCTTGCCGTCAGACTGGTTTCGCCATGCTCTGCGAGGGTGGCGTGCAGGAGGTCATGGACCTCACCGCTGTGGCTCACCTCGCTTCTCTGGAGACCTGCGTGCCCTTCGTGAACTTCTTCGACGGCTTCCGCACCTCCCACGAGTACCACAAGATTGAGCTCATGGACCAGGAGGACATCCGTCCCCTCGTGAAGGAAGAGTACATCAAGCGTTTCCGCGACCGTGCTATGTCGCCCGAACGCCCCATCACACGCGGTACGGCCGAGAACCCCGAGACGTTCTTCACTCACCGCGAGGCCTGCAACCCCTACTATGACAGCGTTCCCGAAGTGGTTGAGAAGTACCTCGGCGAGATCTCCAAGATCACCGGCCGCGAGTACCACCTCTTCAGCTACTACGGCGCTGAGGATGCCGACCGCATGATCATCCTCATGGGCTCTGCCACCGACGCAGCCCGCGAGGCTATCGACTACCTGAACGCCAACGGCCAGAAGGTGGGCATGATTAGCGTTCACCTCTATCGTCCCTTCAGCGTGAAGCACCTGCTCGCTTCTGTTCCCAAGAGCGTGAAGCGCATCGCTGTGCTCGACCGCACAAAGGAGCCCGGCGCCAACGGCGAGCCTCTGTACCTCGACGTGAAGGACGCTTACTACGATGTCGAGGATCGTCCGCTCATCGTCGGCGGCCGCTACGGTCTCGGTTCTCA
>CAMVUB010000033.1 GCA_947170495.1 uncultured Prevotellaceae bacterium | reverse complement strand
GGTAGCGTGCGCGATGATTTCAGCTTCGGCTCGTTGCTGCTGCTACGCACGGCCGACGTGCAAGAGTATTTTGCGCAGGAGCGCGTGAAGGACTATGAGTTTGCAGGACTTTATGACCTGCGGCTGTTCCTGTCGCGCAAGATGCTGCCCGTGCATGTCTCGGAGACCCTATACACGGAAATAGAGACGGACACGCGCCTCAGCGGTCAGAAGCAGTTCGACTATGTGGATCCCCGCAACCGTCGCCGACAGATAGAAATGGAACGCGCGTGCACGCGTCACCTGAAGGCCATCGGCGCATTGCTGGCGCCCGACGAGTTCGACGAGATCAAATTCGACGAGGAGGAGTTTCCCGTAGAGGCTACGGTGGTGATTCCCGTGCGCAACCGTGTCCGCACGATTGAAGATGCCATCCGCAGCGTGCTGAAGCAGGAGACAACTTTCCCCTTCAACCTCATCGTGGTAGATAACCACAGCACGGACGGCACGAGCGAGGCCATAGACCAGTGCAAAGCCGCCGACTGCGGCGAGGCACTGATCCACCTCATTCCCTCGCGCGACGATCTGGGCATCGGCGGCTGCTGGAACATGGCCGTGCACCATCCCGAGTGCGGACGTTTTGTCGTGCAGCTGGACAGCGACGACCTCTACAGCGGCACGGACACGCTGCAGCGCATCGTGGATGCATTCCGCGAGCAGAAGGCGGCGATGGTGATCGGATCCTACCGCATGACGGACTTCCAACTGAACACGCTGCCCCCGGGACTCATAGACCACCGCGAATGGACGCCCCAGAACGGCCGCAACAACGCCCTGCGCATCAATGGCTTAGGGGCTCCGCGTGCGTTCTATACGCCCGTGCTGCGCAGGATTCAGATTCCCAACACCAGCTACGGCGAGGACTATGCCCTGGGCCTCATGATCGGGCGCCGCTACCGCATCGGGCGTATCTTCGACGAGCTCTACCTGTGCCGCCGCTGGGAGGGCAACAGCGACGCAGCTCTCAGCACCGACAAGGTGAACAAGAACAACCTTTATAAAGACCAGCTGCGCACCACGGAGATGCGTGCCCGCCAGGCGATGAACGCGACCTGGCGCATGGAAGCCACGGAGGAAGAGGTGGATGCTTTCTTCGACGAGGAGCTCAAGCACTGGGAGCTGGCGCAGCGGAACTACGATGCGCTGGAGGCCAATGTGCAGCAGCGCGAGCTCGTGGCGGGCGATGTGCAGATGGCTGTGCAATGGAACCCTGCGCGCATCATCTCGACAGGCGCCAAGATCGACAAGCAGAGTATTGAGGCACGCCCCTGCTTCCTCTGTGATGAGAACCGCCCCGCTGAACAGCACGCGCTGATGATTCGCCACCACTACCAGGTGCTCGTGAATCCCTTCCCCATCCTGCCGCGACATTTCACGATTCCCACACGCCGCCATAAGCCGCAGGCCATCTGGGAGCACTTCGGCACGCTGCGCCATCTGGCGTGGACACTGCCCAACCACATGATCTTCTATAACGGTCCGCTATGCGGCGCGTCGTGCCCCGACCACATGCACCTGCAGGCCGGCTCCCGTGGCGTCGTGCCCATCGAGCGCGACTGGAAAATGTACGAGACACAGCTGGAGAAGCTCTACCCGCTCACCGACGACGAAGCCATCCAGATGGAGGATGCCGGTAACACGAGTCAGCGCTGCGGCCTCTTCCTGCTGAAGAACTACGTCTGCCCCGTCTTCGTGATTCGTTCGCTGCCCGAGGAGACAGATAGCCTGCTGTGTCAGCGTCTCTATCGCGCACTACCCATCCACGAGGGCGAGCAGGAGCCACGCATGAATGCCATCAGCTGGCGCGAGGCCGGCGACGAGAGTCGCGGCGATGAGATCATCACGCTGGTGTTCCCACGCAAGAAGCACCGTCCGGAATGCTATCAGGCGGGGACATTAATGGTCAGCCCCGGCGCCATCGATATGGGCGGCCTCATCATCACACCCCGCGAGGAGGATTTCCGCAAGATCACGCCCGAGCAGGCCGCAGCCATCCTGCAGGAGGTGACGATGACGGAGGAGGAACTGAAGGGGGTGATTGAAGAGATAACTGACAAGAGCCCAGCGGCCCCCTTGTCGTCCCCCGAGGGGGACACGAATGCCTCGTCCACAACCGCCAAAACCATAGAAGCCCCCTCGGGGGCCGTAGAGGGGGCCGGGTCTTTTTCTTCCACCTTAACCGTCGGCCTCCTCTCCGCCGAAGCCATCCGCTTCAAGCTCAACGGCAACTATACGGCCAAGGGTGCCACGCTCACGGGTGAGCAGGAAGTGGTGCTGGAAGGCGGCGGCGTGCGCTGGAACAACCAGGTGTATCGCCAGCTGACCTTTGTGCCGGAGAACGAGGAGGCCAGCTTCACGCTGGAGGACGTCACCATCGGCAAGAACTTCCATTGGGAGCGCAACGAGGCGCAGACGTTCCGCGGCACGCTCCGACTGATGGTGGAAGAGGACCAGATTCTGTGCATCAACGAGCTGTCCGTAGAGCAGTATCTCTGCAGCGTCATCAGCAGCGAGATGAGCCCCAACTGTTCCCTGGAGTTCCTGAAGGCATCGGCCGTCATCAGCCGCAGCTGGCTCTATGCGCAGATGCAGCGCCGCCAGGCACGGGCACAGGGCGCACATAACTTCTTCGCCTTCACGAAGACAGATAACGAGCTCATCCGCTGGACCGACCGCGAGGCACACACGATGTTTGATGTCTGCGCCGACGACCATTGCCAGCGCTATCAGGGCATTACGCGCCAGACCAGCCCGCAGGTGGAGGCCGCTGTGAAAGCCACTCAGGGGCAGGTGCTCGTCTGCGACGGCGAGGTCTGTGATGCACGCTTCTCCAAGTGCTGCGGCGGCCACACCGAGACCTTCGAGAGCTGCTGGGAGGACAAGCACTACCCCTATCTCGAGAGCATCGAAGACTCCTTCTGCAACACGACAGACCCGAAGGTCATTCAGCAGGTCCTCAACGACTACGACCAGGAGACGACCGATTTCTACCGCTGGACGGTAACGCTCACGCAGGCCGAGGCACAGCGCTACATCAGCGCCCATCTGAAGATGGACGATCTGGGCGATATCATCGACCTCGTGCCCATTGAGCGTGGGCCCAGCGAGCGCATCATCAAGCTGATGATTGTGGGCAGCAAACGAACCTTCACCATCGGCAAGGAGCTGGAGATACGCTGCGCCCTCAGTGCCACGCATTTGAAAAGCGCTGCCTTCACCGTAGAGCGGCAGGCTATCGACCCCGTCACAGGCATCCCCGACCGCTTCGTTCTCCACGGCAAAGGCTGGGGCCACGGCGTAGGCCTCTGCCAGATTGGCGCTGCCGTGATGGGCGAGCAGGGCTACACCTACGAGCAAATCCTGAAGCACTACTACCACAACGTTGAAATCAAACAAATCCTCCCCACAGCCGAATAATAATCATTAGAGCTATGAAAAAGCAAGCCCTCCTATTGCTCCATTTCGCCTTCGCTTCCCTATTACTGCCAGCACAAGTAACTACTCCCCTCCCTACAAGGGAGGGGCAGGGGGGAGGGTCCCTTACACAATACGTCGATCCCCGCATCGGCACCGGCGACCACGGCCATGTCTTCGTGGGCGCCAACGTGCCCTTCGGCATGGTCAACGCAGGCCCTACACAGTTGGAGACGGGCTGGGACTGGTGTTCCGGCTACCACGAGAGCGGCACCAAGATTGTAGGCTTCGGCCAGACGCACCTCAGCGGCACGGGCTGCTCCGACCTCGGAGACGTGGCGATTATGCCTATTACGGGTGATGTTACGTTCTCACGTGAGGGAATTGCCACCCCTTACCGCCATGAGAATGAGGAGGTGCGCCCTGGCTACTATTGCGTCCTGCTGGACAACCATATTCGCACGGAAATCACAGCCGATACACGCAATGCCATGTATCGCATCACCTACCCGCAGGAAGCTGTCACTCAAAGTCTTATTATTGACTTGGAGAACGGTGTCGGCGACCACGTATTGAATAGTCGGTTGACCTTTGTGAACGACACCCTATGTGTCGGCTATCGTATTAGCCACGGCTGGGCAAACGTACAGCACTGCTATTTCGCGATGCGCTTCTCACGCCCCATCGCAGACTGTTGGGAATTTAATACGGATTGTCACTATCATCGGATTGACTTTGAGCCAAGTACAGAGCCACTCATCGTAACGATTTCACTCAGCCCTGTTTCGGAGTTCAATGCAATGAAGAACATGGTTGGGCCATTCATGACCTTTGATTATATGAGGGAATATGCCAACGAGCAGTGGAACCGCAACCTCGCTCGTATTCAAGCAACCTTCCTGAATGACCGCGACCGCACCATTTTCTACACCGCCATGTACCATTTCATGGTGGCTCCGCAAATCTGGGATGACGAAAATGGAGATTGGCGTGGAGCCGACAATCGCGTGTATCGGTTATATGCTGGTCAGCTCCCCCAAGACGACGGACGCGCCTCTGTCGCATGGCCCTTCGGAGTGACGAATGCCTCCTATCTCACTACCCTCTCCCTTTGGGATACCTATCGCGCTGCGGCTCCCCTTAGCACCATCATCCTGCCTGAAATGATGCCCTCTGTGGTCGAGACCTACTTGCGTATCTTCCGCGAGCAGGGCAAGCTGCCCGTGTGGCATCTGATGTCGCAGGAGACCGATTGCATGGTAGGCTGCCCTGCCGTGCCCATCCTGGCCGACCTGCTTCTGAAAGGTTTCGTCAAGGACTCCCTCGCTGCCATGAAAGCAATGACCAGCAGCCTCCTCATGGACGAGCGCGGACTGGACGACATGAAGAAATACGGTTATGTCTGCAACGACCACCACGGCGGCTCCCTCTCCATGTCGCTTGAATACATGCTGGCCGACTGGGCTGCCGCGCAGGCCGGCAAAGCCATCTTAAACGCCCAGAGCAGTGCGCTCGGCGGTTCCCCCGCCGAGATGCAACAGGCCATCGACAACCTCGACAAGCGCGCCCACTCCTACCCCAACCTCTACGACTCACGCGTAGGCTACCTCCGCTCCCGCAACTCCAAGGGCGACTTCAACCCCATCGACAGCTTCAACCCAGCCCATCAGACCAGCGACTACACCGAGGGCAACCCCTGGCAGTACCTCTGGCTCGTGCCTCACGATGTCGAAGGTCTCATGGCGATGCTCGGCGGTCGCGAACAGGCTGTGAGACGTCTCGATGATCTCTTCGCTGCCGACAGCCAGCTCAACGCCGACGCCAACCCCGACATCACCGGCCTCATCGGGCAGTACGCCCACGGCAATGAGCCCTCGCACCACATCGCCTACCTCTACGCCCTCATGGGCCAGCCCCGTAAGACTGCAGAGATTGTACATCAGATCCAGCGCGAGCTCTACACCGACCAGCCCGCAGGTCTCTGCGGCAACGAAGATGTGGGTCAGATGTCCGCCTGGTACATCCTCTCCGCCCTCGGCTTCTACCAGGTGGAACCCTGTGGCGGCCGCTATGTCCTCGGCTCACCATTGGTGAAGGAAGCTACCCTTCACGTAGGTAATGGCAAGACCTTCACCATCCGCACACATGGTCTCAGCGACAAGGCCATCTACATCAAGCGTGCTCTGCTCAACGGTCAGCCGCTCCAGCGCCAGGCGCTCGACAACGCCCGTCGCGGCGAAGAAGGTGCCCTCATCCTACGCCACGAAGACATCGTCCGCGGCGGCACCCTCGACATTTACATGACTAAATAAAAAGGGAAAAGCTACACTTTCCGAACGGGGTCGCAGGTGAGGCCGCAACCCAGCTTCTTGAAGATTTTACGGTCCACCTCGCCCAGCATCACGGTGGCGTGCACCTGACAGCCGTCTAACTGCGGCAGCGTGTCAAGTGCGCGTCGGCAGTTCTCATCGTGCTGCGAGAGCACTGCCAAGGCGATGAGCACTTCGTCAGTGTGCAGACGTGGGTTATTGCCGTGGAGCATCGAAGTCTTCATGCGCTGGATAGGCACAATCATATCCTGCGGAATCAGCTTGAGGGAGTGGTCGATGCCGGCCAGGTACTTCGTGGCATTGAGCAACAGCGCAGCACAGGGGCCCAGCAGGTCGCTGGTGTCGGCGGTGATGATGGTGCCGTCCTCCAGTTCGATGGCAGCAGAGGCGTTGCCGCTTTGCAAGCGACGCTCATAGGCGGCCACGGTGGTGGGTCGGCTGGCTGTCGTGAGTTTCATCTGCTTCATCAAGAGCGCTATCTTGTTCACCTCCTCGTTGCCTTTCTTGCCATCGAGCATCTCGCCCAAGGCAGCATAATAGCGGCGGATGATCTCCTGCTTGGAGGCTTCGCAGCACACCTCATCGTCGGAGATGCAGAATCCGGCCATATTGACGCCCATATCCGTGGGCGACTTATAGGGGCTCTCGCCGTAGATGCTCTCGAAGATAGCATTCAGGACAGGGAAAATCTCGATGTCGCGGTTGTAGTTGACGGTCGTCTTGCCGTAGGCCTCAAGGTGGAAGTGGTCAATCATGTTGACATCGTTGAGGTCTGCGGTAGCGGCCTCGTAGGCCACGTTGACGGGGTGCTTCAGGGGAATGCTCCAGATGGGGAAGGTCTCGAACTTGGCATAGCCGGCCTTCACGCCACGGCGGTTCTCGCCCCATAGCTGGCTCAGGCACACCGCCATCTTGCCGCTGCCGGGACCGGGAGCTGTCACCACGACCAGCGGGCGCGTGGTCTCCACGAAGTCATTCTTGCCGAAGCCCTCGTCGGAGTCTATCAGCTCGACATTCGTGGGATAGCCTTCAATGAGATAGTGGTAATAGACGCGCACGCGCCCCAGCCGCTCCAGCTGCTCGCGGAAAGCTATGGCAGAGGCCTGACCGTTGAAGTGTGTGATGACGACGCTGCTCACCAAAAGGCCGCGCTCTGTGAAGACATTGCGCAGGCGCAGCACATCCTCGGTGTAGGGAATGCCCAAATCGCCGCGCACCTTGTTGCGCTCGATATCCTCGGCACTGATGACAATGATGATCTCGGCATCGTCCTTCAGCTGCATCAGCATTTTCAGCTTACTGTCGGGCTGAAAGCCAGGCAGCACACGGCTGGCGTGGTAGTCATCAAAAAGTTTACCGCCGAACTCCATGTAGAGTTTGTCACCAAACTGCGCGATGCGCTCTTTGATGTGCTCCGACTGTATGCGGAGGTATTTCTCGTTGTCGAAACCTATTTTCATCGGCGTATGGTGCTTGAAATAATTCCGCTGCAAAGTTACACCTTTTCTCTCGTTTTCACAAAGAAAACCATCGTTTTTCTCGCAATGGAACATGAAAATCAATGTGAGCTGAATATTCAGTCGACATCAGACAACAAAAGGGCCGCTTCGCAGCGACCCTATTGCTTCAGTCTTTAGGTATTAGTCCGTTTAAGGTAAAAAGATTGTTTTCAGGATAACGGCAACAAAGATAGGGGCAAATGGAACACATTGTTCCCACTCGTTTATGTTATGCAGCATAAAAACAAAGCTTTATAGGGATTTCAGAGGTTCCTAAGCACCTTCATGCGGCCTTATGAGGTATGTTTTGCAAACTGCACTTTGCAAAATGCACTATCGTAGTTCTTGCTAACCGCAATGATATTGATAGATTTTGTCAATCGGTGACTTTTCTATGATACCGAACGTAAGCTTCTCTTTCTCAGCCGCTTCCCGCAGTATTCCTTCAAAAGCGGCGGCAACGCCTCCCACGAAGTTAACAGGCAGGTCGGGACGGTCGTAAGCCTGGACATTTCGCTTGAAGAAACGACGGAATTCACGCAACAGGAAAGGTCGCACTTCGCGGTCATCCTGAACACGGGAGATATAAGGCACCAACGAAGCCAGGAAGCGGTTGGGCTGGGGCTGGCGATAGACGCGGTCGATGATATCGGCCTGCGTCAGATTATGATACTTCAGGAAGCTGGTGCACAAAGACTTATGGAACTGACGCTTCAGCACCTCCCCCACGAACAAGCGCCCCAACACGGCGCCGCTGCCTTCGTCGCCCAGAATCCAGCCCAGCGGCGAGACATTCTTCACGATACGCTCACCATCGTAGAGACAGGAGTTAGAGCCCGTACCCATAATACAGGCAATGCCCTCGGAATGGCCGCACAAGGCGCGCGCAGCTCCCAGCATATCGCTCTCCATGAACGATTTAGCCATTGGGAAGGCTTCAGAGAGGCTATGACGAACGACGTCAGCATAGGGTGGAACACATCCTGCGCCATAGAAATAGATCTCCGTGACACTGGATGCCGTGAAATCCTCGTGTTGCATCAACGGCATCTCGCGCTCAAAAGACCGAGCGGCGGTAATGATGACTTGATGGACAGCCTCCGCGTCATCGCGCACGGGATTCACGCCAATCGTCTCGATGGGGAACGGAGCGCCGGACTCCAGTTGCAATCGCCATGAAGTCTTGGTAGAGCCGCTGTCAACAATTAATTTCATAGGCCATCTTACTTTGGTTAACGGCTCAAAAGTAGTAAAAAGTGATGATACGCTCCAATTTTTATCAAGAAAAATACACCTTATTATATAAAAATAATGCATTTAGGGTGTAAAAATTGTGCACTTTCATCCTTTTTGCGTACCTTTGCGCGCTCAATGTTAGAGAAATCCTCCTATGAGAAAGATATTCATCCTACTTACCCTGTGCGGTATAGCCCTTCACGCACAAGCGCAGCACCACCATCGACAGAAAAATGGCGTCCAAAAGGTGGACGCCGGAATCGTCACGGCCTACTCCGACTCGCTGACGCAACTGGTCAACGACCTCCAGAGCCTCAGCACACCCTCCACGCCATCACCCTATATGTTCCGCCTCTTCGCCCCTGGCACCGTCTATACCAGCGCGTTGGCACAAAGCATGGGCACCGCGGAGGATCCCGGCAACGATGCGCAGTTGCAATTAGATGCAACCATCAATGATTACCTCACCAGCGCTTACATCCTGTACCCGCAGCTGTTCTCAAGCACAGAGCTGCAATTGAACAACGCCGGTCGCCTCCGCACAGACCTTCCGCAACTGCCGAACGTGCCCATACTGCTGACAGAAACGACAGAGGACATCATCCTCCCCGACGTGGACGTGGAGGCGGTGGAGCCCGAGGTGAAGAAGCCCAACTTCTGGACATTCAAGGGCAACGGATCGCTGCAGTTCACGCAGAGCTACTACTCCCAGAACTGGTATCAGGGCGGCGAGACGAACTACGCCATGCTCAGCCAGCTCTCCGCCGAGGCCAACTACAACAACCAACGGCGCGTGCAATGGGACAACAAGTTCGAGGCGCAGCTCGGTTTCCAGACTTCCGAGACCGACCAATACCATAAATTCAAGGCCACGAACAACCTACTGCGCCTCACGTCGAGCCTCGGCATCAAGGCCATCGGTAATTGGAACTATGCGGCACAGCTGCAGTTAGAGACGCAACCCTACAAGAGTTACAAGACCAACTCCGATGAAATCACGGCGGCCTTCATCTCTCCGCTTTATGTGCGGTCCTCTATCGGTATGGACTATATCATCAAGAAGAAGCGCTTCGAGGGTAAACTTCACCTGGCACCGCTCTCTTATGTGATTACCTATGTGAAGCGCGATGAACTCCTCGAACGCTACGGCATCAACGAAGGGCACCATTCCAAACACGAATGGGGTCCCAATGTGGAGTTCACCTTCACCTACCACATGTGGAAGAACATCTCATGGGCCTCGCGCCTCTATTGGTTCTCCAACTTCCACCTCACCCGCATCGAATGGGAGAACACCCTCAACTTCACCATCAACAAGTACCTCTCTGCCAAGCTGTTCCTGTATCCCCGCTTCGACGACAGCAGCGATAAATACCGTGCCGGTGAAGACCACGATGGCACCTTCCTCATGTTCAAAGAATGGCTCTCCCTCGGCTTAAACTATGATTTCTAAGCAACGCTAATCGCTAAACGCTCCCATGACCATCAAGAACGCTACATATATCAAGAGCAGTGCCTTCATCGCCCAATGCCCCGAGCACCACGCGCCGGAGTACGCCTTCATAGGGCGCTCCAACGTCGGCAAGTCCAGCCTCATCAATATGCTGGCCGGCAACAAGAAGCTGGCCAAGACCTCGGCGACACCTGGCAAGACCCTGCTCATCAACCACTTCGAGATCAATGGCGGCGCATGGTACCTTGTGGACCTGCCCGGCTACGGCTTCGCCAAGCGCAGCAAGACCGAGCGTGCCAAGCTGGAGAACATGATTGCCGGTTATATTCTGCAGCGCGAGCAGCTCACGAACCTCTTCGTGCTCATTGACTGCCGCCACGAGCCGCAGCAGGTGGACCTCGAGTTCATGCAATGGCTGGGCGAAAGCGGCATCCCCTTCAGCATCGTATTCACCAAAGCCGACAAACTCGGCAAGCAAGCCTTGGGGAACAGCATCAACGCTTACATGAAGCGCCTCGCCGAGGACTGGGAGCCCCTCCCGCCCTACATCGTCACCTCCGCCGAGACCCGCCAGGGCCGCGACGAACTCCTCGACTACATCGAAAGCATCAATAAAGAGATTACTCAGTCATAAATCTTTAAACCTTAAACATTAAACGTTAAACTTTTAAACAGCGGCGCCCGCCGCGCAACAAAATATGGACAAGAACACCATCACCGGATTCATTCTCATGGCCCTCGTGCTCATCGGCTTCTCATGGTACAGCCGTCCCAGCGAGGAGCAAATCAAAGCACAACACGAACGCGATTCCATCGCCGCCGCCCAACTCGCCGAAGCCCAAAAAGCCGCCGCAGCTACGGTTCCCGAGGGTTCTCCCGAGGGTTCAGTTACGGTTCCCGAGGGCCAATCTCCCTCGGCCCTCCTCCCCGACTCCACCAGCATTCTCTTCGCCGCCGCCCAAGGCACCGAGCAGTTGCTCACCCTTGAGAACGACCTCGTGAAGATCACCATCAACACCCGTGGTGGCCTTATCGAAGATGCCGAGCTCAAGAACTATCAGGACCAGCAGAAAGAGAACGTCCACCTCATCAGCGCCAAGGACAGCCGCATGGTTCTCTCCCTGGCCACCAAGCAGGACAATATCATCACCAGCAACCTCTTCTTCCAGCCTGTTACGGTTCCCTCGGGTTCTCCCGAGGGCCAATCCCCCGAGGGTCAATCCCTCACCCTCCGCCTTCCCCTTCCCGGCGGCTCTCTGGACTTTGAATACACCCTCCGCCCCGATGCCTATATGGTAGATCTGGTCATTCGCGCCAACGGTATTGCCAACCTCTTCGCCCCCTCTATGAACACCCTCGGCATCGAGTGGACTGACCGCGCCCGCCAGCTGGAGAAGGGCTTCGACTTCGAGCAGCGCTATGCCTGCATCCGCTACCACGGAATCGACGGCGACACGGACAACCTCAGCGAGACCGGCGACGACGAGGAGGACATCGAAGAAGCTCTCGACTGGGTGGCCTTCAAGAACCAGTTCTTCAGCGCCGTGCTCATCAGCAACGACAACGAGCCGTTCACCAAGGCCCACTTCCAATCCCAGCTCTACAAGAAGGGTCAGGGCTATCTGAAGAACTACGAGGCCTCCATGCAAACGGCCTTCGACCCCACCGGCAAACGCCCCACACAGCTTCAGTTCTATTTCGGCCCCAACGACTTCAACACCTTGAAGGCACATAACAAGCTCGCTATCAACCCCGATAAGGACCTCGAGCTCGAGGACCTCGTCTATCTCGGCTGGCCTATCGTGCGCTGGATCAACCGTTGGTTTATCATCTATCTCTTCGACTGGCTCAAGGGCTTCGGCCTCCACATGGGACTCGTGCTGCTGTTGCTGACGCTCATCGTCAAGGCCCTCGTCTATCCCGCCACCAAGAAGAGCTATCTGGCCAGCGCCCGCATGCGCGTCCTCAAACCAAAAATCGACCAGCTCAATGCCAAATACCCCAAGCAAGAGGATGCCATGAAGAAGCAGCAGGAGATGATGCAGCTCTACTCACAATATGGCGTCTCACCCATGGGCGGTTGCCTGCCGATGCTGATTCAAGCGCCTATCTGGATCGCCCTCTTCAACTTCGTCCCCAACGCCATTGAGCTGCGCGGACAGAGCTTCCTCTGGGCTGATGACCTCTCGGCATACGACGACGTAATCCGCTGGAACAAGGACCTCTGGCTCATCGGCGACCACCTCAGCATCTTCTGCGTCCTCTTCTGCGTCATGCAGGTCGCCAATACCTGGATTTCCATGAAGCAACAGCAGAATGCTGTGATGTCCCCCGAGCAGGAGCAGTCCATGAAGATGATGCGTTGGATGATGTACCTCATGCCCCTCATGTTCTTCTTCATGTTCAACACCTACAGCTCCGGCTTGAACTACTACTACTTCCTCTCCGGCCTCACCAGCATTCTCATCATGTGGTTCCTCCGCAAGACCACCGATGATGCCAAGCTCCTGGCCCAGCTCGAAGCCTACAAGGCCAAGAACGCCAACAACCCCAAGAAAGCCTCCGGCATGGCTGCCCGCCTGGAAGCCCTGCAGAAGCAGATGGAAGAGCAGCGCCAACAGCAAAAGAGATAAGCATTATGAAACGACTAGCCCTCCTATTTTCTCTCATCGCCATCATGGCCTCCTGCAAACAAGAACAAAAGCCCGTCATCACGCGCAGCGATATCCAGCTCGCCAACGACACCCTCACGCCCGAAGCCCTTTGGGCGATGGGGCGCATCGGTGCCTATAGCGTCTCGCCCGACGGCTCAAAGGTCGCCTATCAGGTCACCTACTATAGCGTAGAGGAGAACCGCAGCAACGCTGTCCTCTATGTTCTTCCCATCACTGGCGACAGCACTGCCGACTACAGGAAGAACGCCACCTTCCTCGGCCTTGGCAGTGATCCCGTATGGCTCAACGACAACAAGCTGGCCTTCGCCTGCAAAGGTGAGATCTGGACGATGACCGCCAAGGGCAAGTCCCGCAAGCAGCTCACCCACACCGATGGCGCTGTGGAGGGTTTCCTCTTCTCCCCTGACAGGCAAAAGGTCATCGTCATCAAGCAAGTACCCTTCCACGATATCATTCAGGAACGCCCCGCCGACCTGCCTAAGAGCACCGGCCGCGTCATCACCGACCTGATGTATCGCCACTGGGATCACTACGTCGAGAGCATTCCCCATCCCTTCCTGGCCGATGTCAACAGCGATGGCAGTATCTCCGAGATGACAGACATCCTCGAAGGCTACCCCTTCGAATGTCCCATGGAGCCCTTCGGCGGCGTAGAACAGCTCGCATGGTCGCCCGACAGCAAGTCCATCGCCTTCACTTGCCGCACGAAGACAGGTATAGATTACAGTATAAGCACCGACTCCGACATCTTCCTTTATGATGCAGAGAGCGGCGATATGAGCAAGACAAAGAACCTTTGCAAAGACGGTGGTGAGTTTGGTGTTGTGCCTGATGGCGGCTTTGTTGACAGTCCAGACCACATTTGTAACGCCACAAAGACACTCAAACATCAGTTCATCAACACAAACCTGAAGGACTATAACGTTGGCTACGACCTGAACCCCAAGTTCTCCCCCGACGGCCGCTATGTTGCCTGGCTCTCGATGGCCCGCGACGGTTATGAGAGCGACCGCCAGCGTCTCTGCGTCTGTGACCTCCAGAGCGGCGAGAAGCGCTACGTCACCGAGTCCTTCGACTCCAGCGTCGATGACTTCGTATGGGCCGACGACAGCAACACCCTCTATTTCATAGGTGTCTGGCACGCCACCGAGAACCTCTATCGCACCAACCTCGACGGCCAAGTCACCCAGCTCACCTCCCTTCAGGCCGACTGGGGTAGCTTGCAGCTGGTGCCCTCGGCATCAGCCGAGGATTCCTCCCCCCGCCTCCTTATGGAGCGCCACGACTACTTCCACCCCGCCGATCTCTATCTGGTTACCGTTCCCTCGGGTTCTCCCGAGGGTCAATCCCACGAGGGCCTCTCCATCTCCCGCCTCACCGCTGAGAACGACCACATCCTTTCCCAACTCGCCCCCGGCAGCTGCGAGCCCCGTTGGTGCAAGACCACCGACGCCCAAGACCTCCTCTACTGGGTCATCAAGCCCCCGCACTTCGACCCCGCCAAGAAATACCCCACGCTCCTCTTCTGCGAGGGCGGCCCGCAGTCGCCCGTATCGCAGTTCTGGAGCTACCGCTGGAACTTCTACATCATGGCCTCGCAGGGCTATGTCATCATCGCCCCCAACCGCCGCGGCCTCCCCGGCTTTGGTCAGGAGTGGCTCGAGGAGATCTCCGGCGACTGGACAGGCCAGTGTATGCTGGACTATCTCTCCGCCATTGATGATGCCTGCGACAGCCTCCCCTACGTGGATCGCGACCGCCTCGGTGCTGTCGGTGCCAGCTTCGGCGGCTTCAGCGTCTATTACCTCGCTGGTCACCACGACAAGCGCTTCAAGTGTTTCATCGCCCACGACGGCGCCTTCAACCTCGAAGCCATGTACACCGAGACAGAGGAAAACTGGTTCTCCAACTGGGAGTACGATGACGCCTACTGGAACCGCGACCGCACCGCCAATGCCGACCGAACCTACCGCAACTCTCCCCATCTCTTCGTCGATCAATGGGACACGCCCATCCTCTGCATCCACGGCGAGAAGGACTACCGCATCAACGCCACCCAGGGCATGAGCGCCTTCAACGCAGCTCGCATGCGCGGTATCGAAGCCGAGTTGCTCCTCTACCCCGACGAGAACCACTGGGTCCTCAAGCCCCAGAACGGCATCCTGTGGCAACGGACCTATTTCGAATGGCTCGCCCGTTGGCTGAAATAAGCTTATGAAGATCTACAAGGCACATATCCTCTTCACCAAAGAGAAAGACCATTTCGACGTCATCGAGAACGGCTACCTCGCCGTTGCCGACGGCTGTGTCGTAGGCATCGCCACCGATGTCAGCGCCTTCCAGGCTCCCGAGGCAGAGGTCATCGACTTCGGCGACCGTCTCCTCATCCCCGCCATGAACGACATCCACGTCCATGCCCCGCAGTACCGCAACCTCGGTCTCGCCATGGACTTGGAGCTCCTGCCCTGGCTCGCCAACTACACGTTCCCCGAGGAAACGCGCTATGCAGACCCCGGCTACGCCGAGCGTATGTATCGCCGCTTCATCTATGACCTGTGGCGCCACGGCACCATGCGTGCCTCCGTCTTCGCCACCGTGCACCTCGACAGCACCCTCCGCCTCATGGACCTCTTCCGCGAGGCAGGCATGGGCGCCCTTGTAGGCAAGGTCAACATGAACCGCAACTGCCCGGAGGCGCTTTGCGAAACCCTCGCACAGGCAGAAAGCGCCTGCACGGCGCTCGTGCAAGCCTACGGCGAGCCAGACGGCCTTGTGCGCCCCATCATCACGCCGCGCTTCATACCCTCCTGCACCCCCGAGTTGCTGCAGCTCTGCGGCACCCTGGCCCAGCGCCACCACCTCCCCGTGCAATCCCATCTCTCCGAGAACACCGACGAGATTGCCCTCGTCAAGCAGCTCGAACCCGAGAGCCGCAACTACGGCGATGCCTATAATCGCTATGGCCTCTTCGGACAGACGCCGACCATCATGGCCCACTGCGTCTGGACCGCCGGCGAAGAACTGCAGCTGATGCAGCAGAACGGCGTGATGGTTGCCCACTGCCCCACGTCGAACTTCAACGTCTCTTCTGGCATGGCTCCCGTCCGCACGTTCCTCGACGCCGGCATACCCGTAGGCCTTGCCAGCGATATCAGCGGCGGCCACGACCTCAGCATCTTCCGCGTGATGGTCTATGCCATCCAAGTCAGCAAGATGCACTACCAGCGCGACCACGCGAAGCCTTTCCTGTCGCTCTCCGAAGCCTTCTGGCTCGCCACCAAGTCCGGCGGCAGCGTCTTCGGGCGCGTCGGCAGCTTTGAACCGGGCTATGAATTCGACGCCCTCGTCATCGACGATGCCGACCTCAACCACGACCACTACACCCTCCTCCACCGCCTTGAGCGTTTCATCTACCTCGGCGACGACCGCCACATCACTCACCGCTTCTGTCGCGGTCAGGAGATTCCCGCCCCTCATTATGAATAAGAGAATATTATATACGCTCGCGGCCACCGTATTGCTGCTCACGGGTTGCCACGACAGCAAACGGGACGCTATTGGCCAGACGGAGGTGCTCATTGAGACCTCGGAGGGAGATATCGTCGTGCGACTGTACGACGACACGCCGCTTCACCGCGACAACTTCATCAAGAATGTGGAAGCTGGCATCTACGACGGCATTCTCTTCAACCGCATTGTCCCCGACATGGTCATCCAAGCCGGCGACACCTCTTTAAAGTTCCCCTCCCTAACAGGGGAGGGGTTAGAGGAGGGGCCTAGGGGTGGGGCTGAAGGGGCCTCCTCCATCATCCCCGCCGAAATCCTCTACCCCCGCCACTTCCACAAACAAGGGGCTTTGGCCGCCGCACGTGAGCCGGACAGCATCAACCCCGGTCGGGCATCGAGTGCGCTGCAGTGGTATATCGTGACGGGCAAGAAGCAGACTTCCGCCGAACTGGCGGAGCTGCAGGCCCTGCTCTACGAGGGGAAGGTGGCCGCGCGCTTCGAGGCCTTGCAACGCGCACACGCCGAGGAGCTGGCGACACTGAAAGCCACTGACCACGCCGCCCATCAGGAACTGCTGAACTGCCTGCAGGTGCAAGCCGAGGAAGAGTTGGCCAAGAACCCGCCGGCACCGTTCACCGACGTGCAGAAGCAGACCTATGCCCGCCTCGGCGGCGCCCCTCATCTCGACGGCGAATACACCGTCTTTGGTGAAGTCGTGGAGGGCATGCCCATCGTCCTGCGCATCGGCCGCACCCCTGTCGATGCCAAAGAGCACCCCCGCCGCCCCGTCCACATTAAACGCATCAGCATCAAGTAGTACAACATAAATGCAGCGTGGCTTAGTACTCGAAGGCTGCGGCCGCCTCTCCCACAACCGCAGCCACATGCGCGCCGCCTACACCCTCGGCCGCACCCTCGCCCTCTCCCAACTCCCGCGTATCAAAGCCTTCCTAGCCGATCCCCCCATTCTCTGAACCACGCCGCACCGCTGTGTTCCATGCATGGAACTCGTTGGAGGGACGCGTCGCGATGGCTGTTACGACGCGTCGTAACGGGCTTCGCGACGCGTCGTAATAATTATGCCCTCGCGTGGGAGGGAGAAAAATGTTATAGCAGAGTGTTAAAAAGTGCAGGAAGATTGTGGGTACAAAATATATTTTGTACTTTTGTCGCGTTATCCAAAAAGAAATAGAATGACACAAGCGATTCAAAAGACTCTCCGCGACAGCGCTGCGATGCGCTGGACGGCATTGCTGCTGCTGGCTCTGGCCATGTTCTGCAGCTACATTTTCATGGACATCCTCTCCCCCATCAAGGACTTGATGCAGGACACGCGCGGCTGGGACAGCGAGTCGTTCGGCCGTATGCAGGGCGCTGAGGTGTTCCTCAACGTGTATGTCTTCTTCCTCATCTTCGCGGGTATCATCCTGGACAAGATGGGTGTAAGGTTCACGGCGGTGCTGTCGGGGACGGTGATGCTCTTCGGCGGACTGATTAAGTACTACGCCGTCAGCGATGCTTTCATCGGTAGCAGTCTGGACCAGTGGTTCACGGCGAACCTGAACTGGGACGGCGAGCTGCCCGTCATCGGCACTATCCTACCCTTCTGCGCAGGTATGCCGGCATCGGCGAAGCTGGCGGCTTGCGGCTTCATGATCTTCGGCTGCGGTTGCGAGATGGCGGGCATCACGGTGTCACGCGGTATCGTGAAGTGGTTCAAGGGCCGCGAGACGGCGCTGGCAATGGGCTCGGAGATGGCGCTGGCGCGCTTGGGCGTAGCCACGTGCATGATCTTCAGCCCGTATTTTGCCAAGCTGGGCGGCGAGGTCAGCGTCAGCCGCAGCGTGGCCTTCGGCGTAGTGCTGCTGTGCATCGCGCTGATGATGTTCATCGTCTATTTCTTCATGGACAAGAAGCTGGACGCGCAGACGGGCGAGGCTGAGGAGGTTGACGACCCCTTCAAACTCAGCGACCTGGGCAAGATTTTCTCCAGCCTCGGTTTCTGGCTCGTGGCGCTGCTGTGCGTGCTGTACTACTCGGCCATTTTCCCGTTCCAGAAGTATGCGGTGAATATGCTCCAGTGCAACCTCGACCTCACCCCCGCGGCCTCCGACACGTTCTGGGGCGGCGACTTGGTTACCTGGGTACAGTACGCGCTGATGCTGGTGGTGGCTGCAGGTTCGTTCTCCAGCAATTTCATCAAGAACAACAAGAGCACGAAATACGGTCTGATGGGCCTTGCCGTGGTGGCGCTGGTCATCTACTGCTATATGGGCTATATGCGTGGCACGGCGGAAACCATCTTCGCCGTCTTCCCGCTGCTGGCGGTGGCCATCACGCCCATCCTGGGTAGCTATGTGGATCATAAGGGTAAGGCAGCCTCGATGCTGATGCTAGGCTCTATCCTGCTGGTGGTCTGCCACCTGACCTTCGCGTTCATCCTGCCGGGCGTCTCGGCGGCTTCTGCTGCTGGTGGCGTGGCGGTGGCCTACGTGACAATCCTCGTCCTCGGCGCCTCCTTCTCGCTGGTGCCTGCCGCTCTGTGGCCCTCAGTGCCCAAGCTGGTGGACGAGAAGATCATCGGCTCGGCCTATGCCGCCATCTTCTGGATTCAGAACATCGGCCTCGGCCTGTTCCCCGCCCTCATCGGCATGGTCCTGAACAAAACGAACCCCGAAGGCACTGCCGCCCACGAGCTGGACTACACATGGGCGCTCGTGATGCTGGCCGCCCTGGGCATCGCCTCGCTGCTCATCTCCGTCTATCTCAAGGCCGTGGACAAGAAGAAAGGCTACGGACTGGAGGAAGCGAACATAAAGTAAGGCCCCCTCTTTAAACTTATTATATCTTATGAAAAGGGTTTTCTCTCTTTCCGTGATGCTGCTGGCCCTCGCGACAATGGGCGCAGCACAGACGTGGGTGGATGTCACGAGTCAGTGCGTGACGAATCCCGACTACAATGGCAATGCCAATGGCTGGACATATAGCTGCGTCCGCTCCGACGGTAGCGTGGGCTACACAAACCACTGCTTCCGCTTCTTCGGCGCCGAGGGCGGTGAAATCTACCAGGACATCACCGTACCCGCAGCCGGCAAGTACCGCGTGAGCCTGCAGGCCTTCAACCGCGTCGGCAACTTCAACGCAGCCCACGGCGAGAACGAGGAGAACCCGGCTTACATGTACGCTAACGATATCCAGCAGACGCTGCATGGCCTCTATGACTACCAGCGCACGACGGCCTACACCAGCGGTAACTCGAGGCAGGACAATGCGGGCTACTACTACCCCGACAACTCCGGCTCCGCCTATCAGGCATTCTCCGAGGGCGCCTACAGGAATGAGCTGGAGGTGACGGTGGGCGACGACCGCCAGCTGACCATCGGCGTGAATGTCGGCGAATATGTCTATAACAGCTGGCTGGTGATGACGAACTGGAAGGTGGAACACTACACAACCGGCCCCGTTGACATCACCTCTTCCACCATGGTGAACGCCGACATGAGCCAGGATTGCAGCAACGGCTGGACACCCAACGGATGGACGATTACCATCGGTGGGCAGAATGTGGGCGGACGCCAAGCCTCCTACTCGTATGACAATGTCAGCATCAGCAACTTCGTGGAGGCTTGGCACCCGAACATGCCCCTCACCGACGGCGTGATCGCACAGTATCTCGAAGGCCTACCTGCCGGCGACTACACCTTGGAGGCCGATGTGATCACGGGTGTGGGAGCATCCGGTTTCTACCTCTTTGTCGGTACCGACATCGAGAATGAGGCGCGCACGGCCTGTTCCTCGGACTACAACAACCAGCCTAAGCACTACAGCGTGACCTACCATCACGACGGCACGGGAACGCTCGTCGTGGGTGTCCGCGCCCTGAACGCCGACAACACCTGGCTGGGCGCCGACAACTTCCGCCTCTACTACACGGGCAGCGAGCTCAACCCCGCGTTGATGGAACTGCGCGGACTCATCAACGAGTACCAGGCAGCCCTCGGCAACTACGCCAATGCCGACGTCATCGCAGCCCTGACCACTGCCATCAACAACGCAAAGGCCCTGACAGCAAACAGTAGCGTGACAGATGCCGAGATCATTGCGATGAAGACAGCACTGACCAACGCCTATCAAGCGGTGCTCACCTCGACCTCCATCTATTGGGACTTAAGCACCGTCATGGGCCAGATATGGGACCTCTACATGGTTACCCGAAACTACTCTGCCGAGGAATGGCAGACACTCTCCAACAACCTCTACACACAGTACTGGAACCTGGACGCGGTCTATTCCGACCGGACGGCGACCGCCGAAACGCTCGCTGCCGCCCAACAGCAGTATAATGTGTTAAAGGCTGAGTACGACCGCCTCGTCGAGGAGAGAGAGCAAGGCGGCGATGATGACGGCGAATGGTTCGACATCACCAGCGAGTTTCTGAAGAACCCCGGCTTCGATGACAACAATACCGACGGCTGGTACATCAATGGCAGCTACGGCGGCAACGGCGCCTCATACCAGATGATGGAGTTCTGGCAGGGATGGTACGACATCTATCAGGTCATCACGATACCCAACAACGGCAAGTACCGCCTCAGCGTGCAGGGCTTCTTCCGTCCGGAAGCTAATTCCCAAGAGTCCATCAACCGCTACAAGAACGGCACCGACGGCAGCGTCATGACCTGCTATCTCTATGCCAACGAGAAGAAAGTACCCATTCAGAGTCTCTACTCGCATTATGTGGAGAGCACGGGTTTCTACTATGAATATAATAATGGTAGCACTTCCATCACCGGCGGCTTGGGCGACCATTATGCGGCCCTGTTGGAGAAGGGCGAGGTCATCGTCTCGAACAACAACCGCACCGTCTATGACGCCACCTTGGCCAACTATCCCAACACGATGCTGACGGGACAGGCAATGTTTAATGACGGGCTCTACGACGACAACAGCGTCACCATCACCCTGAGCAAGGGCGACCAGCTGCGCGTAGGTATCAAGAACGAAAGATGGGTCTCCAACAACTGGGTTCTCTTCGATAACTTCCGCCTCGAATGGTTCGGCAAGGAGACGCCCGTTACGCAGATCACCCTCAACACCAACCACCTGAATCTCCTTGTGGGCGAGGAGGCACAGCTCACGGCCACGGTGCTGCCTGCCGATGCCACCTTCACCAAGGTGGCCTACACCAGCAGCAACGAGAGCGTGGCCGCCGTGGATGCCGATGGGCATATCACCACGAAGGCCGAGGGCAAGGCCACCATCACCGCGCGAATGGCTAACGGCAGCAGCGAGGCCAGCGCCACCTGTACCGTCATCGTCACACGCGGCACCGTCACTGCCGAGGCGCTCATCATCAACGAGGTGCAGGCCGCCAACGTGGATATGTACCTCGACCCCAGCTTCAACTACGGCGCCTGGATTGAGCTCTACAACAGCACCGACAAGGCCGTGACGCTGGAAGGACTCTACATCAGCGACGACAGCAAGAACCTGAAGAAGCACCGCATGGACAGCCGCTTTGGCATCGTGCCGGCCAAGGGCTACAAGGTGCTGTGGTTCGACCACCACTCGCGCTTCGCGCCCACGAACATTAATTTCGACCTCGACTGCGACGGCAGCGACCTCTATATCAGCAACGAGGCTGGACAGGTCATCAGCGAGCTGACATATCCCATGGCCATCAGCCGATGCTCCTATGCCCGCGCCACAGACGGCAGCGACATCTGGCGCTACACCGATGAGCCGACGCTCGGAGCCACCAACGCCACCTCCATCTTCGGAAGCGCACGTCTGGATCCGCCTACCGTGGACGTGGAGAGCGGTGTCTTTGAAGATGGAGAGAGAGTGCGCGTCAACGTCACCTTCCCCCAAGGCGCTACCCTGCTCTACACCCTCGACGGCACAGCCCCCTCACGCGCACACTACAACGGCATCGTCAGCACATCGAATTCCTATTCCTTCGAATTCACCTCGAACAGCGTCCTGCGCCTGCGACTCTTCCAGGAGGGAATGCTGTCAAGCCCCGTGGTCACACGCTCCTTCCTCTTCCGCACCCGGAACTACAGTCTGCCCATCTTGAACATCGTGGCGGACAACGAGGACATTCAGGGCGCAGACCACGGCATCCTCGTGCGTGGAAACGGCAACGGCATACCCGGCAACGGACAGGACGGCCCCTGCAACTGGAATGCCGACTGGGAACGCCCAGTGCAAATGGAATATTTCACGACAGATGGCAAACTCGCCTTCAGTCAGGAAGTGGGTATGGAGGCCTCCGGCGGATGGAGCCGCGCGTGGGCACCTCATTCCAGCAACTTCAAGGCCAAGAAACAATACGAGGGCGAGAACAAGATGGCATACGCCTTCTTCGCAGACCGACCCAACGTGCGCTACAAGTCCGTGAAGCTGCGCAATGGCGGTAACGAATACAATTCCGGTCGCGTGAAGGATGCCGTGCTGCAGACCATCGTCAGAAGCAGCGGGCTCTACGTGGAGACACAAGGTTTCCAGCCCGTGCACCAGTTCTTCAACGGCAGCTATATCGGCGTCCTCAACCTGCGTGAACCCAATAGCAAGCACTACGGCTACACGGTCTATGGCTACGACAACGATAACATGGACCAGTTCAAGATGACGCCCGACAGCGGCTATGTGCAGCAAGCCGGCACGAATGAAGCGTGGAAGCATCTCCTGGCCCTCTCCGAAAGCGCCACTGACGAAGACTCATACGCTGAGATTGAGAAGCTCGTAGATATCGAGGAATACATCAACTACCTTGTCGTGGAGTTCTATCTCGCCAGCACGGACTACCCACAGAACAACATCAAGGGCTTCCGCGACCGCAACGACGGGCGCTTCCGCTTCGTGCTCTTCGACATAGACTTCGCCTTCGACACCAACGACCCCTTCGGCAACTTCGCCAACAAGCAAATCTATACCTTTAACGCGTTGCGCGGATCGGGCGACAACTTCAACACCGGCGACCGATGGACACGCGAAATTGAGTTCGTGACGCTCTTCCTTAACATGATGCAAAACGAGCAGTTCCGCAAACGCTTCATTGACGCCTACGCCGTCATCACCGGCAGCGTCTTCGAGCCCAACCGCTGCCGCGACATTGCCAACGAGATTGCCAATATTGTCAATCCCGCCCTACGTGTTGGTGGCGAGACCACGTTCAGCACCTCCAAGATAACGAACAACCTCACATCAAACTTGCAGACATCTCGCATCAACCAGCTCGTCACCTTCCTCAACAACAGATACGGCGGCGCCACCACACAACAGACGGTGACCCTCGCCTCTGAGATGGAACAGGGACGGCTCATGGTCAACGATATGCCCGTACCGACGAATATGTTCTCCGGCAAGCTCTTCTATCCCGTAACCGTCAAGGCCATCGCGCCCACGGGCTACACCTTCAACGGGTGGAAGAACCAGAATGGAACTGTTGTGTCACGCGATGCCAGCTACGATCTCAACGAAGGACAGACCTTCAACCTCACGGCGACCTTCAAGAAGACAGCTGCCGCACAGTTGGCGAAGACAGACTACCACCCCATTAAGATCAACGAGGTATGTGCCAACGAAAGCGGCATGTACATCAACGATCTTGGCTCGAAGGCCGACTGGTTTGAGCTGTACAACACCACTGACCAAGACTACGACATCGCCGGTCTCTATGCCGGCAATTCCCTGACCGAGCCTAAAAAGATGCGTTTCGAGGCCAAAGAGGGTATCTCCACCCTCATTCCAGCTCATGGACACACCATCGTATGGGCCGACAATAAGAGCGGCCTCTCGCAGCTACACGCCAACTTCAAGCTCACCAACAAAGACTCTTGTGTCGTCGTCATCACCGCTGCCGATGAGAGTTGGGCGGACACCCTCGTCTATCACGTCCATACCGAGCAGCAGACCATCGGACTCTACCCCGATGGCGCCTCCACGCTCTACACCTTTGACCTCCCCACGCTCAACCGCGCCAACATCCTCAGCTACTATGCTCAACTCTACGAGGAATTCGTCATCAAGCCCAGCGGACCTGTAGGCATTGAAGAGCTCAAAGATAACAATTTAGACGACAACGATGCCGTTTATGATCTCTCCGGACGAAAAGTGTGCTCAAAAAGTCACTTCGGAACACTTCCAAGAGGCATTTATATCGTAAATGGGCGTAAAGTTTTACGCTAAATCATAAATTATCGCCAAATTAAACGTTAAAAAACCTAAACAACGTTCAAAACTCATAGAAATGAACTATCTTTGCGCCGAATATAGAGTGGTTAGGCATATAATATGCCTTTTCATGCTCGTAATCGCCTCTCTATCAGCAAGGGCACAAGACACAAAGGTTGTGACCATACTGAAAACAGAAGGATTCGAGGATATTCGGGCAAAGACGAATGCTGACACCCTTTACCTCGCCATCGAGGACAGGGCACACCGAGGAACATTCCGAGGAGCAGTCGCTGCCATCAGGCAAGTTACGGAAGCCTGCCCCGAAATACAATATTTCGAGATAGTGCTCACGGACTACAAAATGCCACAGCTCATCGTCCACGCCTTCAAGCGTGAAGGAACATGGGACGTCTGCGTGGACAGGCAAATGAAGCAGGCGCTGGAAGTGCTGAGCGACGTCAAGCCGCAAGCCGCCTCGACAGGTAAGATTGACATCACGGTATTCCCTATGATCAGCCTGGTCAACAACAAACTCGACCACCTCTTCGATTACTGTGTGAGCATCGCACCCGCTTTTGCTGCCACTCTTTGGCCAGGAGCCAGGCTTACCCTACAGCCCGTCTTCCCTATTCTCTATCAATTGGACCAGTACGATACCAAGCGATACATACAGATTGGGAATACCAACCTCAGCCAACAAATCCTCTCCACCAAGCATTGGTACATCTCGGCGGCCGTAGGATTCTTTCATGCTGAACGAGCGGGCTTACAGGCAAAAGTCACCTTCCATGCCATCAGAAATCTGGACATCACACTCGATGCAGGCTATACCTATGGGTTCAACAACTCTTGGAAAAATGGCCTAGGGTTCATCCGGGAATCACAGCAGCTTAACTTCATGGCACACGCCAGCTACTACGAACCGCACACACGCCTGCAAATAGAGCTACAAGGAGGACGATTCCTCTACGGCGACTACGGCGGACGACTCGACGTCACACGCCACTTCGGAGAATACGCCATCGGTGTCTATGGCATCCTAACAGGAGGTGAGTACAATTTTGGCTTCCACTTCGCCATTCCCATGGGAGGAAAACGACAGCGCAGAAATGCATTCGTCAGGCTACGACTCCCCGAGTACTACGGATTGGAATACAGCTATCAAGCCTTCTTCAAGTACTGGGAAGAAAAAATGGGACGCAGCTACACTACGCAGCCTGACCAAAACCGCGCGTCTCACCATTGGGAACCGGCCTTCGTCGAAGAGTATGTCCGCAAAATGCTGAATGACAACTTCAAGTAAAACAAAGAGATAAATAAATAAACATCAAAACCAATTAACTTAAAAACTTTCAAAAAACAATGAAAAAGTTTCTTCTTTCCCTCTGCGCTATTGCAGTAGCTGGTGTTTGCATGTTCATGACCTCCTGCAAGGACGATGATGATCCCATCATCTACAACAACGTAGCAGAAGCCGTCCAGAAGGTTCAGGACCAGGCAGCAGTTTACACCTACACCCTCAATGGCCAGACCTATTCCACCCCTGCACAACTGCAGGCCGCTATCAACAACCTGCCCGCTGACACTGAGTTCACCATCACCGTCACCGAGACAAAGGACGGTCAGACTAAGACCGCTACCAGCAATGGTCGCACTCCTAAGACTGGTGAGTCTGGTCAGGCAACTATCATCGTGCCTTCTATCGATCAGGACAAGAACATTGAAGTTGTTGTTGACATGACAGCTAAACATAACGGTGGTGGCGTAAACTAATAACCACACATCCTCATCTAAAAGGGAACGTTCATATGTTCCCTTTTTCTTTTTGTCCAATACGGAAAAGCAAACGAAGAAAGCCCCGGACACATTGTTGTGCTCGGGGCTTCTCGTAAAAGTGGCGGCTACCTACTCTCCCACGGGTGTGCAGTACCATCGGCGCAAGCGG
>CAMVUB010000032.1 GCA_947170495.1 uncultured Prevotellaceae bacterium | reverse complement strand
AGGGCGTCAGCTTCGGCGGCGACCACGGGCCCTATCGCCAGAGCGAGCGCAAGGATATCTATAAGAAATATGTCCAGCAGCTCCTGGATGCCGGCCGCGCCTACATCGCCTTCGACACCCCCGAGGAGCTCACTGCCAAGCGCGAGGCCGTGGACAACTTCCAGTACGATGCCTCCACGCGCCAGCAGATGCGCAACTCCCTGACACTCGGACAGGAGGAGACCGACCGCCTCATCCGCGAGGGTCACCCCTATGTCGTGCGCTTCCTCATCGAGCCCGGCGAGGATGTGCATGTCAACGACATCATCCGCGGCGACGTCTGCATCAACAGCTCCATCCTCGATGACAAAGTGCTTTGGAAGAGTGCCGATCAGCTGCCCACCTACCACCTCGCCAACATCGTCGATGACCATCTCATGGAGATCACCCATGTCATCCGCGGCGAGGAATGGCTGCCCTCCGCACCGCTGCATGTGCTCCTCTACCGCGCCTTCGGCTGGAAGGACACGATGCCCCGCTTCGCCCACCTGCCGCTGCTCTTGAAACCCGATGGCAAGGGCAAGCTCAGCAAGCGCGACGGCGACCGCCTCGGCTTCCCCGTATTCCCGTTGGAATGGCACAATCCTGAAACTGGTGAGGTCAGCAGCGGCTACCGCGAGAAGGGCTACCTCCCCGAGGCCGTCATCAACTTCCTCGCCCTGCTGGGTTGGAACCCGGGCGATGGCCAAGAGCTGATGTCTATGGACGAGCTCATCCGTAAGTTCAACCTGGAGAAATGTTCCAAGAACGGAGCCCGCTTCGACTACGTCAAGGGCTTCTGGTTCAACCGCGAATACCTCATGCAACGCAGCGATGCCGAATGGGCGCCCGACTTCGTCAGGATTCTCAAGGCTCACGACATCGACTCCACCGAGGAGCGCGCCGCCGAGGTCGTGGCAATGATGAAGTCCAAGGTCATCGAGTACGACACCCTCGACGGCCCCCGCAAGCGCAACGTCTCCTTCGTTAGCGACCTGTGGCCACTCTGCCGCTTCTTCTTCGTGGCGCCCACTGCCTTCAACCTCGAAGACAAGTTCATCAAGAAGAACTGGAAGCCCGAAACGGCCGCCGAGATGCAACAGCTGCGCGACGTGCTCGCCACCATCGATGACTTCAGCGTCGAGGGCCAAAAGGCCGTCGTGGATCCATGGGTCGAGCAGAGCGGCATCAAGCCCTGGAACGCCTGGCGCGTGTGCCTCGTCGGTGAGGGCCAAGGCCCCGACATGTACGGCCTCGCTGCCTTCCTCGGCAAGGACGAGGTGCTCCGCCGCATGGATTTCGCCATCTCCACCCTAAACACTCAACCATAATCCATAAACCATAAACCCTAAACTAACCTTGTACAGCTTCGCCATTTACCTCTATATGCTGGCCGTCGGCATCGCCGCCCTCTTCAACAAGCGGGCGCGTAAGCTGGCGATAGGACATCAGTATGCTTTCGTCCGCCTGAAGCGACTCGTGGAAAAGGATGCCCGTTACATCTGGTTCCATGCTGCCTCGCTGGGCGAGTTCGAGCAGGGCCGCCCCCTCATGGAGCGCCTGCGCCGCGAACACCCCGAATACAAAATCCTGCTTACCTTCTTCTCGCCGTCTGGCTACGAGGTGCGCAAGGACTGGGAGGGTGCCGACATCGTCTGCTACCTGCCCCTCGACACGCCCACCAACGTGCGCATCTTCTTCCACTATGTGAAGCCCGAGATGCTCTTCCTCATCAAGTACGAGTTCTGGCACAACTACCTGCAGGCCTGCCGCCGTCGCGGCATCCCCGTGTATAGCGTCAGCAGCATCTTCCGTCCCGGTCAGATCTTCTTCCGCTGGTACGGTCGCCTCGGCGGCTACCGTCGCGTCCTCAACTGCATCACCTATTTCTTTGTGCAGAACCAGCAGTCCAAGGACCTCCTGGCCACGCTCGGCCACACCGACAATGTCACCATCGTGGGCGACACCCGCTTCGACCGCGTCCTCGACATCCGTCGCGCCGCCAAGCCCCTGCCCCTCGTGGAGCGCTTTGCCAAGGACTACATCGTCTTCGTGGCCGGCAGCAGCTGGCCCCCCGATGAAGCACTGCTTATTCCTTGGTTTAAGAGTTCAAGGGTTCAAAAGTTCAAGGGTTCAACCCCTCAACCCTCAACTCTCAACTCTCAACTCTCAACTCTCAACTCACTTCGCCTCATCATCGCGCCGCATCAGATTGGCGAGGACCATCTGCGCGCCATCGAGCAAGCCCTGCAGGGCTGCCGCGTCCTGCGCTACTCAAAGGCCACCGAGGACAATGTCGCTGAGGCCGACGTCCTCATCATCGACTGCTTCGGTCTTCTCTCCAGCATATACCGCTATGGTCAGCTCGCGATGGTCGGTGGCGGCTTCGGCGTGGGTATCCATAACATCCCCGAGGCGGCCGTCTATGGCATCCCCGTGCTCATAGGCCCCAACAACCAGAACTTCCGCGAGGCGCGTCACCTCTTGGACGTCGGCGCCTGCTTCGAGGTGCATGATACCGCCGACTTCAACCGCATCGCCGACAACCTCCTCTCCGATGCCGACGCCTATCGCCGTGCCGCCGACGCTGCCCACAGCTACATCGCCGACAACTCCGGCGCCACCGACACCATCTATGCCCACGTCTTCTCTTAAGCAAAAGACTGCCCAAGGCCTCATCTGGGGCGGCTTCAGCAACGGTATGATGCAGTTGTTGCAAGCCGTCTTCGGGCTCTGGCTCCTCAATATCCTGGCGCCCGAGGACTACGGTAAGATGGCCGCCCTCGTCATCTTCTCCAACATCGCCAGCGTCCTGCAGGAGAGCGGTTTCACGGCTGCCCTCGCCAACAAACGCGAGCCCACCCACGAGGAGTACAACGCCGTCTTCTGGTTCAACGTCATCGTGGGCGTCGCCCTCTACATCCTCCTCTTCTTTGCTGCCCCCCTCATCGCCGACTTCTACGAGGAACCTGTCCTCTGCCCCCTCGGCCGCGTCGCCTTCCTTGGCTTCGTCTTCTCCTGCTTCGGCACCGCCCAGCGCGCCTACCTCTTCGGCCATCTCATGGTGCGGCAGACCAGCCTCATGCAGCTCGCCTCCATCACCCTCTCTGGCGTCGTGGGCGTCTGCCTCGCCTATGCCGGCTTTGCCTATTGGGGCCTGGCCCTGCAGGGACTCGTCTATGTCGCCTCCGTCACCGCCTTCGCCTGGCATTTCTCCCCCTGGCGACCTTTGCTGTCAGCGTTTCGCGCGCCGCGCGAAACGCTGAGACCCGCCTGGCAGATGTTCGGCTTCTCCTCCAAGCTCCTCGTCAACAGCCTCGCCTTCCAGTTCAACAACAACGCCTTCGGCGTCCTCCTTAACCGCTTCTTCCCCGGCGGCTACATCGCCGGCATCTACTCTAACGCCCGCAAATGGGATGATATGGCCATCGCCACCATGGGCGGCATGGTGCAGGGTGTCGCACAACCCGTCTTGCGCGAGAGCGCTCATGATGCCGTGGGCATCCAGAGCGCCTTCCGTAAGCTCCTCCGCTTCACCTGCTTCGTTTCCTTCCCCTGCCTCCTCGGCCTCGCCCTGATTGCCGAGGACTTCATCGTCCTGCTGGCTGGTGAGAAATGGCATGAATCCGCCTTCCTCCTCTCGCTGCTCTGCTTCTATGGCGCCTTCTCGCCCGTCGTGACGCTGTATTCCAACCTCGTCATCTCGCGCGGGCGCTCCACCGTCAATATGACCATCGGCGTCCTCAACTGCGCCTTTGTGTGGGGCGGCATCATCGTCCTCCACGCCCTCGGCTACGCCCTCACCGCGATGGTCGCCTACTATGTCCTCTTCAACATCGCCTGGCTCTTCGTGTGGCAGACCAGTGCCCGCCGCCTCATCGGCCTCCGTTGGTGGCACGCCTTCAAGGACATCGCCCCCTTCTTCCTCTTCGCCCTCGCCGTGATGGTCGCCACCCACTTCGCCACCGCTGCGCTTCCCCTCTCGTGGCTGCGCCTTATCCTGCGCATCCTCCTTGCCGTAGCCCTCTACCTCGGCATCCTCCGCCTCGCCCACGCCCGCATCCTCTCTGAATCCTACCACTACCTCTTCCACCGCCGAAAGCGGTAACACGATGAAGCATACGATCGCCTCCATACTTGCTGATGCTACCCGCTGGATGGGTGCCATGGTGCTGCTGGTGGCCGTGCTGGCGCTGGCCGTGCCCGCGTCGTTCACGTGGATGGCCACCTCCACCATCAATCCCATGCTGGGCGTCATCATGTTCGGCATGGGCCTGACACTCTCGCCGCAGGATTTCAAGGTCGTGCTGAGCCGCCCCAAGGACATCCTCATCGGTTCCCTCACGCAGTTCACGGTCATGCCACTGCTCGCCTTGGCCCTCACGTGGGCCTTCTCGCTTCCGAAGGAGCTGGCCATCGGCGTCATCCTCGTGGGCTGTTGTCCGGGCGGCACGGCCTCCAATGTCATCACCTATCTCGCCAAGGGCGACCTGGCCCTCTCCGTGGGCATGACAGCCGCTTCCACGCTGCTGGCACCCCTGCTGACGCCCTTGCTCGTATGGCTGCTTGCCGGTACGATGGTCGATGTCGATGCCACGGGCATGCTCCTGAGCATCGTCTATGTCGTCATCGCCCCCATTGTGGGCGGTCTGCTCTGCCAGCGTTTTCTCCCCGGCGCCACCAAGCGCGTCACACCCTATCTGCCTGCCTTCTCATCGTTGGTGATCGCCTTCGTCGTGGGTATCGTCGTGGCCCATAATGCCGACAGACTCATGACCGCAGGCCTGCTCGTCGTGGCCGTCGTCATGCTCCACAACCTCTTCGGACTTGGACTTGGTTTCCTCGTGGGGCGTCTGCTGCATCTGCAGAAGCCCAAATGTGTGGCCCTCAGCATCGAGGTCGGCATGCAGAACTCAGGCCTAGCCTCCTCGCTCGCCCTGCTCCATTTCGCCGCCTACCCCCTTGCCACCATCCCCGGTGCCGTCTTCAGCGTGTGGCATAACATCAGCGGCGCCCTCATCGCCAAACTCTTCACCCGCCACTCCCCCTCACAAGAATGACAAAGCTAAAGCCGCTTACCTCTATTTTATGATGGAGGTTTGGGGGTTGCGAAGGCCGGTGGTCTGGCGGAGGAAGGCTTTGGCGGTGCCGAAGCGGAGGTACATGTCGAGGCGCACAGGGATGTGATTGAGGTCGTCGGTGATGTAGAAGGTGATGACCTCGCGCTCTTTGTTCTTGTCGTCGTACCACACAGAGGAGAAGACAAGGCATCGGTAGGTGATGCCGGTGTCATCCATCTTGAATTTCTTCTTACCGCGATAGATGAGGACTTCGTCGGAGACGCGGTCGCCGTCGGCCATCTTAAAGTGTATCTTCTGGCCTTCGCGATAGTTGGTAGCGTCGAAGGTGCGTGCGCGGATAAGCATACTGAGCATGTCACAGACGGTGGCGTTGACGGTGCGCTCGGTTTTGAAGACCTGGCGGTCATTGTTGGTGTAGCGCTGGCGCAGGTGTACGTTGCCGTCGCCGGGATAGTCATACCACACCTCGTCGATGTAGTAGCGTTTGCCCTCGCGTGCGCCCTTGCGGAAGAAGAGGGGCACGAGTTCGGGGGTGAGGTAGCTGACGATGGTGTCGCGCATCATGAAGAAGCGGTCGGTGCGTTTGTTACCCTTGGTGAGGAGGGTGGCGCGCAGGATGTCCTGATTATTGTAGCGGCCGTCCTTGATTTCGAGATAGGCAGTGCCGGCTTTCAGCCAGATGAACTTCCAGTTGAAATAGAGCTGGTAGTCGAGGCGCTCGCCAGCCGTGAAGGCGCGGTTCTGCAGGGGCTCCTGGGCATGGACTTCGCTCGCCGACGCAAAGGCGAGTGAAATAATAAAGAATAAATGATAGATAATAAATGATAGATAGGGCCTAAGGGCCTCATGGGTCTTATGGGAATTATTATTTATCATTTATTATCTTTAATCTTTAATCTTTAATCACTAATCACTTCTTCCCTTGTGCGCGTTCAAGATTGCGCTGTTTGATTTGCTTCTCCTTGTCGGGCTTCTGCTTGGTGATCTTGGCGGGTTTCTGTCGCATAGCGGCGATGGCGCGGGGCTCCCAGTCCTGGTTGAGTTCCCAGAGGGCTTTCACGGTGATTGGCTGCGGGAAGTAGTGGGTCTCCTCGGGCGGGAGGCCGGCATCGTAGTCGCCGGTGGTCCATACGCCGTCGCCGTTGCTATCGACGAAGCAGCGGAGGTAGTAGATGGCGGGTTTCACGTAGTAGAATTCGGCGCGCCCCTCGGCGTTGGTGCGCTCGGTAGCGACGGGTTTGTCGCTGCCGTTGAGGAGCTGCACAACGATGCCTGTGTCGGGGTGTATGACGTGTATGAAGAGCGTTCCGAACTCTTCTTCTTTACGGATGCGGATATCCTGACTGACGGGGCGGTTGGTGTGGCCGAGGGCACCGGCTACGGAGGCGCTGTCGATCTCGAAGCGGTACTGATGTCCGGGTTCCCAGTCGGCGAAGAGCTGGAAGCGCCGCGGATGGTCGGGGATGGGTACGATGTCGAAGGGTTCGTCCTCCCACAGGCTATCGACCTTCAGGCGCAGGTGCAGGGCACCGGCGTCGGGCATCTGTGCGGGCTCGGAGAAGGTGATGACGGGCGTCTGGTTGGGGGCGATGGAGCCGGCTGGTTTGATCTCCACGTTGAGGAACGTGGTGAGATGCGGGTTCTCCTCGGGTGGTTTGTTGGGATATTGCTTGCGCTTCTTCTTTTGTTCCTTCTCCCATTCCTCGGTTTTCTGCTGCAGGTCCTTGAGCTGCTTGGCGCGTGTGGTCTTGGGAACGAGCTCCAGCGTGTCGGTTTTCCAGACGAGCTGTCCCAGCGTGTCGGTGTCGAGGTAGGTGTAGCGGAAGGCGAGCGTGTCGGCGTAGGCGATGGTGGTGTCGGTGACCCAGTAGGTGATGGTGTCGCCCTTGGCGGAGGGCTCCTGTATGAAGCCGCCGTCGCCGGGGAAGTTGAGGCCTTCGATGCGGGGCAGTGTGTCGGCGGGGGCGGTGAAGAAGATGGTGAACTTCTCAGGCACTTCGCGCACTTCCTTCAGACGGTGGCGGTCCTGTCCTCCTTCGAGGAAGGCGCGGATGACGATGTTATCGGGGTAGAAATGGGTGTAGAGGCGGGGCTGTATGCTGTCGTAGTGTGTGGAGTCGCGCCACAGGGTGTCGAGACGGTAATCGGGGCGGCAGCGGCTCTCGAAGATGGCGGTGTCGGAGCCTATGCGCTCGTTTTTCTGTGTGAAGCGGAAGTTGCCGTCCATGTCCTGCAGGGCAAAGGCGCGGTAGCGCTTGTGGGCGGCGACACCCTTGATGACGAAGCGCCCGCTGCCGTTAGTGCGGGCTACGCGGTCGAAGGCGCGTGTGCGGAAGGTGCTGTCGGGCACGATGCTGTCCTCGTTGGCCAGGTAGAGTCCCACGAGGATGCCCTTGATGGGTTCCAGATCTTGGGCGTTGAGGACGTAGCCCGACACTTCCATCGTGTCGATGGTGGGTCCTGTGGAGAAGGAGAAGGTGTAGTTGCCCATGGGGTTGCCCTCGTTGTTATCCACGATGGCATCGGCGAAATCGATGGTGTAGGTGGTGTTGGCCTGGAGGCTGTCGAAGAGGTCTATGCGCACGCTCTTGCCGTCGGCGCGCACGTTGGGTGATTCCGTCTGCGGCGGCGAGACGACGACCTTCTCGCTGGCGTTCTCAATCTTGATGTACTCGTTGAAGCGGATGCGTATCTTGCGGCTGTCGGCGTTGACGGTCTGGTTGCCGGGCTGGCTGTAGACTACCTGGGGCGGTGTCTCGTCGTAGGCTCCGCCGTCGGGCGAGCCGATGTTGGCGCAAGCGCATAAAAGAATGAAAAGTGAAAGAGTGAAAAGTGAGAAATGGGGCCTATAGGACTTATGGGTCTTATAGGTCTTATGGGGCCAATGGGGCTTATGGGAATATTTATTTTTCACTTTTCACTCTTTCACTTTTCACTTATTCAGCTCTAGCATTTGCTCGATGAAATCGCGGTTATTGCTGAGTCGGGGCACCTTGTGCTGGCCGCCGAGCTTACCCTGGCTCTTGAGCCAGTCGTTGAAGAGGCCGGGGCGGGCGTTGATGAGTTCGAGGCGTTGGAGGGTGATGTCCTTGTAGCGCTTGGCCTCGTAGTCGGAGTTCTCCTGCTGTAGGGCGCGGTCGAGGGCGTCGGCAAAAGCTTCGCTGTCGGCGGGTGGGCGCGAGAACTCGATGAGCCACTGGTGGCGACAGCGGCCGTGCTCGTCCATGAAGATGGGTGCGGCGCTGTATTCCAGTACCTCGGCTCCCGTCTGCTGGCAGGCAGCGGCGAGGCCATGCTCGGCGTTATCGACGATGAGCTCTTCGCCGAAGGCGTTGATGAAGAACTTGGTGCGGCCGGTGATGACGAACTTATAGGGTTCGGTGCTGGTGAAGCGCACGGTGTCGCCGATGATATAGCGCCAGAGGCCGCTGCTGGTGGTGATGACCATCGCGTAGTTCTTACCCGTCTGCACACCCCAGAGCGGCACGACGGTGGGGTTGGGCTTGTCGAGTTCGTCGAGGGGGATGAACTCGTAGAAGATGCCGTAGTCAATCATGAGCATCAGCGCGGGGTCGGCGGGGTCGCTCTGTATGCCGAAGAAGCCTTCGGAAGCGTTGTAGGTCTCCTCGTAGTGCATCTGCGGCGAGGGTATGAGGCGGCGATACTGCTCGCGGTAGGGCGTGAAAGCGACACCGCCGTGGAAGAATACTTCAAGGTGGGGCCACACGTCGAGCAGCGAGTCCTTGCCTGAGAGCTCCATGACGCGCGTGAGCACGGAGAGCATCCACGAGGGCACGCCGCTGAGGCTGGTGACGTTACGGTTGAGGGCTTCGCGGGCGATGCGGTCGCGCTTCTGTTCGAAGTCGGCGAGTAGCGCGGTCTTCTTGCTGGGTATGCGCAGGAAATTCACCATCGGGTTGATGTTCTCGATGAGGATGGCGCTGAGGTCGCCCACGAGGGAGTGGTTGAGATTATAGTTGGGCGAATGGGACCCGCCGAGGATGAGGCCGCGGCCGTTGAAGAAACGGCTCTCCGGGTAGTTATGGAGATAGACGACCACCGCGTCGGTGCCGCCGGCATAGTGGGTGTCCTTGAGGCCTTGCGGCGACACGGGGATGAACTTGCTCTTGTCGCTGGTGGTGCCGCTGGACTTGGCGTACCAGCGCACCTGGTCGGGCCACAGGATGCCGCGCTCGCCGTGGCGCATGCGGTCGATGTCGGTCTTCAGGTCGTCATAGGTGGTGACGGGACAGGCATGGGCAAACTGCTCGTAGGAGGTGACGTTGTCGAAGCCGTTGCGGCGCCCCCACTCGGTCTGACGGCCCTTCTCCAGCAGGCGCTGCAGCACATCGCGCTGGAGTGTCTCAGCGTCGGTGAAGTAGCGTTCCAGCTGGTGGTAGCGCCGCTCGAAGATGGGTCTTACAAGTTTTGTGGTGTTCATTCGGTCATGTTATTTTCCGCTCGTTGGTCACGTGCCGACAGGATGGACTGCGTCAGCATCTTGTCTGTCTTCAGGGCCCTGAGGGTTGCCTTGGCGGCCTGTTGGTGGCTCTCTTTCTTGGAGTAGCCCTTGCCCGTCTCGCAGTCGAGGCCTTCGATGACGATACGCGTGACGAAGATGGGCGAGGCATGGTTCTCGCAGCGCTCCTCGACGATGCGGAACTCCAGCTGCAGGCGGTTCTTCTGGGCCCACTCGATGAGCTTCGACTTGAAGTTCACCTCCTGCGCAGCCGTCTTGTCGATGTTGATGAGCTGGCGCAGGATGCGGTCACGCATGAAATGCATGCAGGCGTCGTAGCCGCGGTCAAGATAGACGGCGCCGACGAGCGCCTCGAAGGCGTTGCCGCCCATGTAGCTGTTGTGGCTGTTGTTGTGGCCGGTGCTGTGGATGAGGTTGTCGAGGCCCAGCTCGCGCGAGAGGCGGTTCAGCGTGTCGCGCTGCACGATCTTACTGCGTGTGTTGGTGAGGAAGCCCTCGCGGCGGTCGGGGAAGTGGCGGTAGAGGATATCGCTGACGATGGACTCCAGCACGGCATCGCCCAGGTATTCCAGGCGCTCGTTGTGGTCGCCGTCGCGGTGCTTGCCGTGACTGCCGGTGGACTTATGCTGCAGCGCGCGCTTGTAGTAGCGCAGCCGATGGGGATAAAAGCCCAAAATCTGATGTAATGACGCGCAAAGCTCCCTGTCCTTGCGGAATGGGAGCTTGATGCGGTCAATGATATTCGTGGGGATAAACACGCTTATGCCTCGTATTTCTTGAAGATGACACACGCGTTGTGACCACCGAAACCGAAGGTGTTGCTCAGGGCGGCGCGCACGGTGCGCTGCTGCGCCTTGTTGAACGTGAAGTTGAGGTCGTAGTCGATCTCTTCGTCGCGGTCGGCATCATCATGGTTGATGGTCGGGGGCACGAGATCGTTCTTGATGGCGAGGACGCTGGCCAGCGCTTCCACGGCACCGGCAGCACCCAGGAGGTGACCGGTCATGGACTTCGTGCTGGAGATGTTCAGCTTATAGGCTTGCTCGCCGAAGACTTCCTTGATGGCCTTGGCCTCGGAGATATCACCCACGTGCGTGGAGGTGCCGTGGACATTGATGTAGTCGATGTCCTCGGGCTTCATGCCGGCATCTTCGAGGGCGTTCTGCATCACGAGGATGGCACCCAGTCCCTCGGGGTGGGAGGCGGTGATGTGGTGAGCGTCAGCGCTCATGCCTTCGCCGACCATCTCGGCGTAGATCTTCGCGCCGCGGGCCTTGGCGTGCTCCAGTTCCTCCAGAATGAGACAACCGGAACCCTCACCCATCACGAAGCCGTCGCGGCTGGCGCTGAAGGGGCGACTGGCGTGCTCGGGGTCGTCATTGCGGGTGGAGAGGGCCTTCATGGCGGTGAAACCGCCCACACCACCTTCGGTGATGGCTGCTTCGGCACCGCCGCTGACAATCATGTCGGCCTTGCCCAGACGGATGAGGTTGAAGGCGTCGGCCAGCGCATTGGTGCTAGAGGCACAGGCGGAGGTGGTCACGTAGTTGGGGCCATGGAAGCCGTACATGATGCTGATGTGGCCGGCAGCTATATCGGCAATCATCTTGGGGATGAAGAAGGGGCCGAACTTGGGGCCGATCTCAGCACCCGTGCGGGCATAGGCGCTGATCTCCTCCTCAAAGGTCTTGATGCCGCCGATGCCGACACCATAGACCACGCCTACGCGGTTCTTGTCGATGGCGTCGAGATCCACCTGGCTATCCTCGATGGCCTGACGCGCAGCGGCGATGGCGAACTGCGTGTAGAGGTCCATCTTACGCGCTTCCTTGCGGTCGAGACCTTGCTCCTCGGGGTTGAATCCTTTGACCTCACAAGCAAATTGGGTCTTGAATTTCTCAGCGTTGAAATGGGTAATAGGGCCGGCGCCGCTCTTGCCTGCTACCAGGTTCTTCCACGTCTCTTCGACGGTGTTACCCAGGGGCGTGATGGCACCCAGACCTGTTACGACAACTCTTTTCAATTCCATAAATTATGCTAAATGTAAAAGGGGCAAAAAAGAGACGAGTTCACGAGTTTAACTCGTCAACTCGTCCAATTGATGATGTGTTGTAAAAGAATTACTGATGAGCCTCGATGTAGGCGATAGCGTCGCCAACAGTGGAAATCTTCTCAGCCTCATCGTCGGGGATGGAAATACCAAACTCCTTCTCAAACTCCATGATGAGCTCTACGGTGTCGAGAGAATCAGCGCCCAGGTCGCCGGTGAAACTCTTCTCTGCACTTACTTCTGCTGCATCAACGCCAAGCTTATCGACGATGATATCTCTTACTTTGCTTTCAATTTCAGACATAGTCGTTAACTTTAAATAATGAATTAATGAATATTCGTGTTCTGTTTTCGAGGTGCAAAGGTCGCACATTTTCTTCAATTTACCAAATAATTGATAAAAAAAGTGTATTTTATTGCACAAATGTGCATATAGTGTGCAAAAACCACGCCCTTATCATGCTTCCTCGCGCCGCAGAGGGTAGTGTCCGCGTAGCCATTCGAACTGCCCGGTGGCGGTCTTCAGGTGCTCGCTGTCGGTGCAAGGGTCATAGAGTTGCAGGGCCAGCTCCTCGGCATCCGCTGAAGGATGGAAGTCGGCAGGAAGCGCTGGGGGCTGGATGTCGAAATCCATGGGACGGAAGAAAAAACGACAGATGTGGCGCAGCGTCATCCGGGTGGCGTTGGCCTTGCCGTCGGCACTATAACCCGCGATGTGGGGCGTGGCGATGAAGGCCCGCCGGAGGAGTTCTGCATCTATATGGGGCTCGTTCTCCCAGGTGTCGATGACGACGTCGCCCACCAGCCCCTCGTCCATCGCTTGTAGGAGTGCGCGCTCATCGATGACACCGCCGCGGGCAGCGTTGATGATGACAGGCTTGTGGTGCAGGCGGTGGAAGAAGGCGTCGTCGGCCATGTGGTAAGTGGCGTTGTCGCCCTCACGCGTCAGCGGCGTGTGGAAGGTGATGATGTCGGCTTCCTCCTGGATATGCTCCAGCGTGCACCACTCATAGCCTTCGGGCGGCGCGTCGCCAGCTTGTTGACGGGGAGGGTCGCAAAGGAGAATCCTGCGAAGACCCAGCGGGGCGCCGGGCTTTCCTTCAGTCACGGAGCGCAAGACGGCAGACCCTACGTGGCCCACCCCGATGATGCCGAGTGTGCTGGCCATTAGGTTCACACCGCGCTGGCGCTGCAGCTGCAGCAGGCTGGAATTCACATATTGTCCCACACTCGATGCATTGCAGCCGGGACAGTTCGCCCATGCGATGCCGTGCGCTTCGAGCCAGCGGGTGTCCAAATGGTCGTAGCCTATCGTCGCCGTTGCCACCAGGAACACACTCGAACCGCTGAGCAAGGAGGCATCGCATCGCGTGCGCGTGCGTACTACTAAGATATGTGCGTCCCTGACGTCGTCAGCGGTGATGCCTTCTCCGGGCTTCATCACGACATCGTCCGTCAGCGCCCTGAGGCACGGCTCAATATAGGGAATCTTATCGTCGCAAACTATTTTCAATTTTCAATCTTTCAATTTTTCAATTATAGAATCTCTGGCAGTTGGTGGAGCTTGGTGCTGTTGGAACCCTTGATGAGGATGAGGCGGTCGGTGGGCTGCTCCTGGGCGATGGCCTCCTTGACAGCCTGCACATCGGCGAAGACTTTCACGGCGAGCGCGGCGGGGTGGGGGAGATGCTCCACCGCCTTGCGGAACTCGTCGCCCACGAGCCACACCGTCTGCGCACCGCAGCCGAAGGCCTGCTCGGCGACCTTGCAGTGCGCCTCGAAGCTGGCGTCGCCCAGCTCACGCATATCCCCTAGGATGACCATCTTGTGGGCGTGGTCGATTTGCTGGAAGTTGTGGAGCGCCGCTGTCATCGAGGTGAGGTTGGCATTGTAGGCATCTACGATGAGCTCGTTCTGCGCCGTCCGACGGTATTCCGAACGTCCTAGCGATGGGTGATAGTCGGTGAGGGCGGCATCGATCTGCTCGGGAGAGACCTGGAAATGCAGGCCTACGCAGATGGCGGCCAGGACGTTGTCCAGGTTGTAGTCGCCGATGAGTTGTGTCTGCACCTCGCGCAGCGCCTCGTAGCGCGGACGCCAGCAGATGCGCAGGGCGGGGTTGCAGCTCACGACGTTGCCCTCGCAGAGCCAAGGCACCGTGTCGGCTTGCTCGCGGGCGTAGGTGATACATTTGTCGGTATCGATGTCAATGTCGCGCTTGACGAGCATGTCCTGAAGGTCGAAGTTGCTCTCGTTCACGAAGATGCGTGCCGTGCCTTTCGCGCCCAGATAGTCGTAGAGCTCACCCTTGGTGTTCTTGACGCCCTCGAAGGAGCCGAAGCCTTCGAGATGGGCGCGGCCCACGTTGGTGATGAGACCGTAGTCGGGCTGCACGATGTTCGTGAGGAAGGCAATCTCACCCGGGTGGTTGGCACCGGTCTCAATGATGGCGATGTCGTGCGCTTCGGGGCGTAGGCGCAGCAGCGTCAGGGGCACGCCGATGTGGTTGTTCAGGTTGCCCTGTGTGTAGAGCACGCGGTAGCGCTTGCTCAGCACGGCAGCCAACAGCTCCTTGGTAGTCGTCTTGCCGTTGGTGCCCGTCACCTGGAGCACGGGGCCGCGGAACAGCTGACGATGGTGGGCGGCCAGCGCCTGAAGTGTCGTCAGGACATCATCGACCACGATGTAGCGGTCATCGTCCGCAGGCACCACGCTGGCATCATCGACCACCGCGACGGCCGACCCCGCTTCCAAGGCTTTGGCGGCAAACTGGTTGCCATCGAAAGAATCGCCCTTCAGGGCAAAGAACATACTCCCCTCCGGGCAGCGACGACTGTCGGTGGTCACTTCGGGATGTTCTAGGTAGATTGTGTATAGTTTTTTGATGTCCATAATGAATGAAGCATATAATTTGGGTGCAAAAGTAGCTAAAACTTTTAACTCAACAGCATTTTTCCTCCTGATATATTTCCGCGCGCACGAAAAATTGGCTACCTTTGTCGCGTCAAAAGAAAAAATCGTTCATGACGCTGAACCTTCGGGGTCATCTGACCGACTTCTCACAACCGCAGGTGATGGGCATCCTCAATGTGACGCCCGACTCCTTCTATGCCGCCAGCCGCGTGCAGGAGGAGACCGCGATTCGTGAGCGCGTGGCGCAGATGCTCGCCGAGGGCGCAGACCTCATCGATGTGGGCGCTTTCAGCACGCGCCCCGGGGCCTCTGAGGTGTTGGAGGCCGAGGAGATGCAGCGTCTCGACAGCGCCCTGACGGCCGTTCGCCGCTACGCCCCCGAGGCGTTGGTGAGCGTCGATACCTTCCGCGCTGGTGTGGCGCGGCGTTGCGTGCGCGATTTCGGTGTGCAGATCATCAACGATGTCAGCGGCGGCGTGTTGGATGATACGCTCTTTGAGACGGTGGCGGAGCTGCAGGTGCCTTATGTGCTCACACATAGTGGCGGCTTGGCCGACGCGCCGACAACGACGACGGACACGTTCATTGAGGACCTCTGTCGCTTCTTCGCGGAGCGTCTGCAACGCCTTTACGAGTTAGGCGTGGCCGATGTCATCCTGGATCCGGGCTTCGGCTTCGGCAAGACGTTGGAGCAGAACTATCAGCTCATGCACCGACTCTCTGATATTGTGGGCCTCTTCCCCGACAATCCCCTGCTGGTGGGCGTCTCGCGAAAGTCCATGATCTATAAACTACTGGACATCTCTCCCGAGGAGGCCCTCAACGGCACCACCGTTCTCCACGCCCTCGCCCTACAGGCGGGTGCCCGCATCCTGCGCGTTCATGATGTCCGCGCCGCGGTGGAAGCGGTAAAGATTATGGGGCAATTAAAAAATTGACCCTTAAAATCCCTCCTTAAACGCTAAACGTTAAACGATCCATAAACTCTCAACTATAAACTCTCAACTAAAATAGGGTGTTCTTCGACTTTGACATAAAAGATTTCATCGATATCCTTCTGGTGGCCATCCTGCTCTACTATGCCTACCGCCTGATGAAGGAATCGCGCTCGCTGAATATCTTCTTCGGCGTCCTCATCTTCATTGTCTTCTGGCTGTTCATCTCGCAGATCCTGGAGATGCGACTGCTGGGAACACTGTTGGACCGTGTGGTGAGTGTGGGTGCCATCGCGCTGCTCATTCTTTTCCAGGACGAGATCCGCAAGTTCTTTTCCAATATAGGTACTCACGAGCGTGTGCGCTCCGCCGTGCGTTTCTTCAGCGGTGAGGAGAAGCAGACACATACCCGCGAGGACATCATGCCAATCGTGCTGGCGTGTCTGTCGATGTCGAAACAAAAGGTGGGCGCGCTCATCGTCATGCAACGCTCGTTGCCGCTCAACGACTTCATGCGTTCGGGCGAATATATCGATGCCAAGATCAGTCAGCGACTGATAGAGAATATCTTCTTCAAGAACTCACCGCTGCATGACGGCGGCCTGATCATTGCTCATAAGCGTATCGCCTCGGCGGGATGCATCCTGCCTGTGGCCCACGACCTCAATCTCCCCAAGGAGCTGGGACTGCGCCATCGCGCCGCCCTCGGCGTGTCGCAGGAGACGGACGCGCTGGCCATCGTGGTGAGCGAGGAGACGGGCTCCATCTCCGTCGCCTTCCGCGGCTCCTTCCAGCTGCGCGTAAGCGCCGAAGACCTGGAGCGGATCTTGACGGAGGATGCCTTTTAAAGACTCACCCCCGACCCCTCCCTAAGCAGGGAGGGGAGTGGATACTTAAGAGAAACTATCGAAATAACGAAATAACGTTATAACGTAATAACGAAAAAAATTAAGATGAGTAAAAACCAAATGCCAAATGACACTACGCCCCTCTCTGACCATAGAGAGGGGACGGTGAGTCTTCCTGATAACGCTTTTCGCGAACTGCAGCCGGGCGAGCAGTATGAGCCGCTGATGAGCCCGCAGCGCGAATATGCCGAAGTGAACGCATGGAGCGTCGCGTGGGGTATCGTCATGGCCGTCATCTTCTCGGCCGCCGCAGCCTACCTGGGCTTGAAAGTGGGACAGGTTTTCGAGGCCGCCATCCCCATCGCCATCATTGCCGTGGGCTTGAGCACCGCCGCCAAGCGCAAGGGCGCGCTGGGCGAGAACGTCATCATCCAGAGTATCGGCGCCTCGTCGGGTGTCATCGTGGCTGGTGCCATCTTCACGCTACCCGCCCTCTACATCCTGCAGGCCAAGTATCCCGAGATCACGGTCAACTTCTTCCAGGTCTTCCTCTCATCGCTCCTTGGCGGCTGTCTGGGCATTCTGTTCCTGATACCCTTCCGCCGTTACTTCGTGAAGGACATGCACGGCAAGTACCCGTTCCCCGAGGCCACAGCCACCACGCAGGTCCTCGTCAGCGGCCAGCAGGGCGGCAATCAGGCGCGCCCCCTCATCTGGGCGGCAGCCATCGGCGGCCTCTATGACTTCGTGGTCAGCACCTTCGGCTGGTGGCACGAGACACTCACCACCCGTATGACCGCATGGGGCGAGGATATCGCGCAGCGCGTGAAACTGACGTTTTCCATCAACACTGGCGCTGCCGTGCTGGGACTGGGATATATCGTAGGTTTGAAGTACGCCTGCATCATCTGCGCCGGCTCGCTCTTCGTGTGGTGGTTCCTGATTCCCCTGCTGGGCATGACAACGACGGATTCCGTGATGCTCTCCACGATGGATCCGCAGTTCATCTTTACCAATTATGCCCGTTTCATCGGCATCGGCGCCATTGCGATGGCCGGTGTGATCGGCATCGTCAAGAGCTGGGGCGTCATCAAGGGTGCTGTGGGTCTTGCCGGCCGCGAGCTGCGCGGTAAGACGGGCGCTGTGGCTACGGCCTCGCTGCGCACTGACCGCGACCTGAGCATGCGCTTCCTGACCATTGCCGTCGCACTGGCTTTGGTGGTTGTCTTCGTATTCTTCTATGTCGGCGTGATTCACAGCTTCCTTCAGGCGCTGGTCGCCTGGCTCGTGGTCACCGTCATCGCGTTCCTCTTCACCACGGTGGCCGCCAACGCCATCGCCATCGTGGGCTCGAACCCCGTGAGCGGCATGACACTCATGACCCTCATCATTGCTTCCATCGTCCTCGTGGCCGTAGGGTTGCAGGGCACCAGCGGTATGGTGGCCAGCATGGTCATCGGCGGTGTCGTCTGCACGGCCCTCTCGATGGCTGGCGGCTTCGTCACCGACCTGAAGATTGGTTACTGGTTGGGCACGACGCCCGCCAAACAGGAGACATGGAAGTCCCTGGGCACGCTCGTCTCGGCAGCCACCGTGGGCGGCGTCATCATCATCCTGAACAAAACCTATGGTTTCACCGGCGAACAAGCCCTCGTGGCCCCGCAGGCCAACGCGATGGCTGCCGTCATCGAACCCTTGATGATGGGGCAGGGTGCGCCGTGGTTGCTCTATGGCGTGGGCGCCATGCTGGCACTGATGCTGAATGTGCTGGGCGTGCCTGTGCTGGCCTTCGCGCTGGGTATGTTCATCCCCTTGGAACTGAACGTGCCCCTCGTCGTGGGTGGCGCCATCAACTGGTACGTCACCACGCGCTCCAAGGATGAGGCCCTCAACGCAGCTCGTGGTGATCGCGGCACACTCCTCGCTAGCGGCTTCATTGCCGGTGGTGCGTTGATGGGTGTTGTCTCGGCTCTCCTCCGCTTTATGGGCTTCAATCCCATCAACGAGGCTTGGCTCGCCAACCCCCTCTCCGAGCTCCTCTCCATCCTCGCCTACCTCCTGCTCATCCTCTATGTGACCGTAGCCAGCCTCAAGGCAAAAGTCTCATGAGATCCGCCAATAGTAAATCACTTTAAACATTAAACTTTAAACATTAAACTTTACAATAATGTCATTAATTGAAAAAATCATCGCACGCGCGCAGGCCAACCGCCAGCGCATCGTGCTGCCCGAGGCCGAAGAGGAGCGTACGCTCATCGCGGCAGACAAGGCTCTGGCCGACAAGTTGGCCGACATCATCCTCATCGGTAACCCCGTCAAGGTGCATGCACTGGCCAAGCAGCACGGCCTCACACACATCGACGAGGCCACCCTCATCGACCCCAAGAACTACGAGCGCAGCGAGGAACTCGCACAGCTGCTCTGTGAACTGCGCAAGAGCAAGGGCATGACCATCGAGCAGGCCCGCCAGCTCGTCAAGAATCCGCTCTATCTGGGTTGCATGATCATCAAGACTGAAGGTGCTGATGGTCAGATCTCCGGCGCCCTCAGCACCACGGGTGAGACCCTACGCCCCGCCCTGCAAATTATCAAGTGCTCACCGGGCATCACCTGCGTCAGCGGCGCCATGCTCCTCATCACCGATAAGCCCGAGTATGGTGAGAACGGTGTCCTCGTCGTGGGCGACGTGGCCGTGACGCCCATGCCCGATGCCGACCAGCTCGCACAGATTGCCGTCTGCACCGCGCAGACCGCCAAGAGTGTCGCCGGCTTCGACGATCCCCGCGTGGCCATGCTGAGCTTCTCCACCAAGGGCTCTGCCAAGCACGAGGTTGTCGATAAGGTCGTTGAGGCCACCCGTCTGGCCAAGGAACGCTGTCCCGAACTGAAGGTGGATGGCGAGTTGCAGGCCGATGCAGCCCTCGTGCCCAGCGTTGGCGAGAAAAAGGCTCCCGGCAGCGCTATCGCCGGTCACGCCAACGTCCTCGTCTATCCGAACCTCGAGGTGGGTAACATCAGCTACAAGCTTGTGCAGCGCCTCGCTGGTGCCATCGCTATCGGTCCTATCCTTCAGGGTATCGCCCGTCCCGTCAACGACCTCAGCCGCGGCTGCTCCGTAGAAGATATCTATTACTTAATCGCTATAACTGCCTGTCAGGCAATGGATGCAAAATGAAAATATTAGTTCTTAACTGCGGAAGCAGCAGTATAAAATACGCATTGTACAACATGGATGACCAGAGCGTCATCGCAAGTGGTGGTATTGAGAAAATCGGTTTGCCCGATTCCTTCATCAAAGTGAAAGCCAAGGGTCTGAAGGACCAGTTCGATGTATCAGTGCCTGAGCACACAGCTGGCGTGCAGGTAATCTTCAAGGTACTCACCGAGGGTAACCTCGCTGTCCTCAACGACCTCCATGAGATTGATGCTGTAGGCCACCGCATGGTGCACGGCGGCGAGCGCTTCTCACAGAGCGTGCTCCTCACCCCCGAGGTGATGGAACAGTTCGCTGCCTGCAACGACCTCGCACCCCTCCACAACCCCGCTAACATCAAGGGCGTCAATGCCGTCAAGGCCCTGCTGCCCGACCTGCCGCAGGTCGGCGTCTTCGACACCGCCTTCCATCAGACGATGCCCGACTACGCCTATATGTATGCCCTGCCTTATGAGCTCTACAAGAAGCACGGCGTACGCCGCTACGGCTTCCACGGCACCAGCCATCGCTACGTCTCGCAGCGCGTGCTGGAGTTCCTGGGTATTCCCAAGGAAGGTTCCAAGATTATCACCTGCCACATCGGCGGCGGTGCCAGCATCGCTGCTGTCAAGGACGGTAAGGTGGTCGATACCTCGATGGGTCTCACCCCCCTCGAAGGTCTGATGATGGGTACACGCTCCGGCGACATCGATGCCGGCGCTGTAACCTTCCTGATGGACAAGCTCGGCCTCGACACCAAGGGCATCTCAAACCTGCTGAACAAGCAGAGCGGTCTCCTCGGCGTCAGCGAAGGTCGCAGCGACTTCCGCGATATTCTGGCCGGTATCGCCGAGGGCAACGACCTCGCCCGTCTGGCCAAGGAGATGTACACTTACCGCATCAAGAAGTACATCGGCAGCTATGCCGCCGCCATGGGAGGTGTCGATGTCATCCTCTTCACCGCCGGTGCCGGTGAGAACCAGTATGAGGTGCGCGAAGGGGCTACCCGCGGTCTGGAGTTCCTCGGCGTGGAGCTCGACGATGCCAAGAACCGCGCCTGCCGCGCCACTGAGGCCATCATCTCCAAGGACTCCTCGCGCGTCAAGGTCTGCGTCATTCCCACCGACGAAGAGCTGATGATCGCCCTCGACACCCTCGCCCTGGTGAAGTAAGCTTGCCTACTTCTTCTGTTATAATGTATCACGCCCGCTATTCGAAATCGAATAGCGGGCGTGAAGTATATGTTGAGGAATGTGTCTGCAATCAGTCGATGCCGATGATGCGGCGGGCGCCGGTGTAGCGGCGTGTCCAGTAGCCGTCGGAAGAGGAGTCGATGCGGACGCCGCGTGAGGTGCTGGCGTGGATGAAGTTGAAGGTGCCTTCCTCGGCATTCACGTGGGTGACAATACCGACATGGTTGACGGTCTTACCGCCGCGACCAAAGAAAACAAGGTCGCCGGGCATGAGGTCGCTGATGCTCTGGATGGCTTCGCCCTGGGTGTGCTGCTCTTGCGAGGAGCGCTTCAGGGTGATGCCCAGGTGCTTGAAGACATAGCTGGTGAAGCCAGAGCAGTCGAAGGCCTTGGGGCCGACGCTGCCGCGGCTATAGCGTGCACCAAGATGGTTCTTGGCCGTGGAGATGAGGTCGTGAGCGATGGCCGAGGTGATCTTGTTGGCAAAATTATGGGGAGCCATCAGGGTTTCAGAAAGCGGTGCGGTCTTCTGCATCTCTTTCATGATATGCTGCGATGAAACATCGAGGACGATGTCATCGGGCTGTGTAGCTACGACACGATGGCGCAGGGGGCTCTTTGCGAATCCCACGCTACTGAGGCATAATAAGATGATAATGAACTTCTTCATAACCTTTTTTGCATCGTGAAAGCCTTCTAAAAGAGGGGGCTTGTCCGGTAAGTCGGTGCAAAAGTAGTGGTTTTTAGCGACATAGCGATGAGTATTGACATTTTATGTGTATTTTTAACACTATTAATTGCTTTATATCAAGAGAACACAAAAAGGCCGCCCAGAATCTTAGGCGGCCTCATTAGTTCATGTATATCATTTATTTAACGTCCACGTGGCACCGTCTTTCGTGTCCTTAATTTCGAATCCGAGTTCGGTGAGAGTGTTACGAATCTTGTCGCTCGTGGCCCAGTCCTTGTTGGCTTTGGCGATGGCGCGCTGCTCCAGGAGCATATCTACGACGTGACCGAAAGCTTCCTCGCGGGCGGCGTTACCGCCGGAGGTTGCCAGTTGGGCGCTGACCGTTGACAAGCCGAGAAGGTCCTCAGCGAAGAGGTGCATGGTGGCTGCGAGCTCCTCAAAGTCGGCAGCGCTGACGGTGCCTTTATGGTCAAGGATGCGATTGATGGTCGAGCAGGCTTCGAAGAGGTGGCTGATAACGGTGGGGGAGGCGAGGTCGTCGTTCATGGCGTCATAGCACTTCTGGCGCAGTTCACTGACGACCTTGTGGGTCTCTGCATCGCTTTCGGTGGCGGGGGTGATGCGCTTGAGGTCGGCGATGGCACCCATGAGGCGCTGCAGACCCTTCTCGGCAGCCTGCAGGGCTTCGTTGGAGAAATCGACGGTGCTACGGTAGTGGGCTTGCAGGATGAAGAAGCGGATGGTCATGGGTGAGTAGGCCTGCGAGAGCTTCTCATGCGAGCCCGTGAAGAACTCGTTGAGCGTGATGAAGTTGCCCAACGACTTACCCATCTTCTGGCCGCCGATGGTGACCATATTGCAGTGCATCCAATAGTTGACCATATCGGAGCCTTGGCTGGCTACGGCCTGCGCAATCTCACATTCGTGGTGGGGGAACACGAGATCCATGCCACCGCCGTGGATGTCAAAGTGACTGCCTAAGTACTTGCGACCCATTGCCGTGCACTCGCAGTGCCAGCCGGGGAAGCCGTCACTCCAGGGCGAAGGCCAGCGCATGATATGCTCGGGCTGTGCGCATTTCCAAAGGGCGAAATCTACTTGGTTGTGTTTCTCGCTTTGGCCGTCCAGCTCGCGGCTGTTGTTGATGACGTCGGTGAGGTTGCGGCCACTGAGCTTGCCGTAGTGGTGCTTCTCGTTGTATTTCTCTACGTCGAAATAGACGCTACCGTTGCTCTCGTAGGCGAAGCCATTGTCCAAGATCTCTTTGACCAACTGGATTTGCTCAATGATATGCCCGGTGGCGTGAGGTTCTATCGATGGCGGCAGGCAGTTGAGGGCCTTCATGGCATCGTGGAAGCGGTTTGTGTAGTACTGCGCCACCTCCATGGGTTCCAGTTCCTCCAGACGTGCCTTCTTGGCAATCTTGTCCTCGCCCTCGTCGGCATCGTGCTCCAAGTGGCCCACATCCGTGATGTTGCGGACATAGCGCACCTTGTAGCCGATGTGCTGCAGGTAGCGGAACAGAAGGTCGAAGGTGATGGCCGGACGGGCGTGACCCAGATGGGCGTCGCCATAGACCGTGGGGCCGCAGACGTACATGCCCACGCGGCCTTCCACAACAGGCTTGAACAAAACCTTAGTTCTGCTCAGCGTATTATATATTAGTAAGGGTTGGTTCATCGTTGTATGGGGTTTTTAATAAGATTTATTGGACTTATGGGGCTAATGGGCCTTATAGGGCTAATGGGCTTATAAGCCGTCAACATCGCCCATCGGCGTGGATAATCTCCAGCAGCCTTTCTACGGCCTCTTCCTCCGGGATATTCTTTTCCACACACTCCTTGCCGCGATAGAGGCTGACTTTGCCGCGGGCGGCGCCAACATAGCCGTAGTCAGCATCGGCCATCTCGCCGGGACCATTGACGATGCAACCCATGATGGCGATCTTCAGACCCGTAAGGTGGCTGGTAGCCGCCTTGATGCGCTGGATGGTGGCAGGCAGGTCGTAGAGGGTACGACCGCAGCCGGGGCAGGAGATATATTCTGTCTTGGTAAAGCGCAGGCGGGCCGCTTGCAATAGCGCGTAGGCCACGGGAATTTCATTCTCGGGCGGCTCGCTGAGCGACACGCGAATCGTGTCGCCGATGCCATCAATGAGCAGGGCCCCGATGCCCACGGCGCTCTTCAGGCGTCCGTCCTCACCCTCGCCAGCCTCGGTGACGCCGAGGTGCAGGGGGAAGGTCATCCCTTCGGCATCCATCGCCTGACACAAGAGGCGCACGCTCTCCACCATCACCACCGTGTTGGAGGCTTTGATGGACACCACCACATTCAGGAACTGTTCCTTCATGCAGACACGTAGGAACTCCATGCAGCTCTCCACGATGCCGGCGGGCGTGTCGCCATAGCGCGACATGATGCGGTCGCTGAGGCTGCCGTGGTTCACGCCGATGCGCACAGCTGTGCCATGCTCGCGGCATATGTTCAAGAAGGGCACGAGGCGGTCCTCTATCTTCTGCAGTTCAGCGGCATATTCCTCATTGGTGTATTCCAGCTTTTTGAACTGGCGTGCGGCATCTACGTAGTTGCCTGGATTGATGCGCACCTTTTCGCAGTAGCGCGCTGCCACATCAGCCACAGCAGGGTTGAAATGCACATCGGCCACGAGGGGCACGTCGCAGCCTGCAGCCCGTACGCGTTCGCGAATCACTTTCATATTCTCAGCCTCGCGAACACCCTGGGCGGTCAGGCGCACCAGCTCACCGCCAGCGGCTGCAATCTTCAGGATCTGCTCTACGCAGCCGTCGGTGTCCATCGTGCTCGTCGTGCACATCGACTGCACGCGGACAGGGTTGCTGCCGCCGATGCCGATATGGCCGACACGCACTTCGTGGGTGGGACGTCTGCGCCCCAGACCCCCTCCCCGCTCCCCCTCAAGGGGGAGAGTGGAATGATTTGCCATCTGTGATTTGGGTAATGCCATTATTTTCAAATATCTCTTGATTCTTGAAGGTGACCACCCTCCCCCTAAAGGGGGAGTGAGGAGGGGGTCCTGAACTTGAACTTGACCTCTGCAAGCTCTGCGTTTGCCTTTACAATCTTCTGTGCGAGACCTTTCTTGTAGTCGCGCATGCGTGCGGCGAGGGCCTCGTCGGTGAGTGCCAACATCTCGCAGGCTAGCACGGCTGCGTTCTGCGCGCCATTCACGCCCATCGTGGCCACTGGGATGCCCGGGGGCATTTGCACGATGGATAGGAGGGCATCGAGACCGTCCAACATCCCCTTGATGGGCACGCCGATGACGGGCAATGTCGTCTGTGCCGCGATGACACCGGGCAGTGCTGCCGCCATGCCGGCGGCGGCGATGATGACCTTCAGGCCGCGACCTTCAGCCTCGCTGGCGAAGCGTTCTACTTCGGCAGGCGTGCGGTGGGCTGAGAGGGCGTTCATCTCAAACGGCACTTCCATGTCGTTGAGGAACTGGGCAGCTTTCTCCATGACTGGCAGGTCACTGGTGCTGCCCATGATGATGGAAACGAGAGGGGACATTATAATTGAAAATTGAGAATTGAAAATTGAAAATTAAGTGTTGAGAGTTTAGAGTTGCTTTTTTCGCGACAAAGGTAGGCAAAATCCGCGACTTAGTGGCGCGAATAACTCCGAAAAACACAAAAATAACACTTCTTCACTAAATAATTGTTTGGATATGGCCAAATATTTGTAGTTTTGCAGCATGAAATTAGGAAAACAGGAAAAAGAACTGCGACAACTGCTGGGGTCGCGGGAGTATTGGCGAAGGATTGCTTTCTTCGTGCTGATGGTAGTGGTGTTGGAGGTGATCTCTGCGATTCAATACTATAACACCCATAACCTGTTAGAGGATGAGATGGAGCGTCACGCCGTGACGGAGTTGGGTGTCAAGACCCTCACGCTTCGCCAGACGATGAACTCCGCCGAGCAGTTGCTGAAGGATCAGTTATGGAATCTTGAGCGCAATCTGCATCAACCCGATTCCATGTTTGGTGTCGTCCAACACATGGTACAGGTCAAGGACAATGTGGTGGGCGCTTGCCTGGCGTTCGTACCCGATTTCTACCCCGAGAAAGGACGGCTGTTCGAGCCCTATGCCTACGAGGTGGGCGATACCGTCAAGGTAGAGCAGCTGGGCGGCAAAGACGGCCACGACTACACGCTTCATCCGGCTTACCAATGGGTGGCGGAACACCACGAGAAGATTTGGAGCGATCCGTATAAATATGAGTCAGAGACTGGTATGCAGTCCCTGACGTCCTTCTCTTATCCTTTGCTGGATGCCGATGGGAACTTGGAGGCTGTGTGCGCCTTGGATGTCTCGCTGGCGTGGCTGGGCGACTCGCTGAATACCCGTCACGCCTACCCCTCGTCGTTCACGTTGTTCCTCACCCAGAAAGGGGAGCTAATAGCAGGCCCTACCTCTGTTAGCAAGGAGCGGCAGCAGCGCATCGTGGAACTCATCAACGACAGCACGTCATTGCACGAGACCACCACTAGGTCGGATGTCATCCTGGTGACTTTCTATGATGAGACGAAGGGCGACACGGGCTATATCTATTATCTTCACATGAATCACTCGCCGCACTGGCAAGTGGCGATGGTGTGCTACGACAAGGAGGTGTACGGCAAACTGGACATCCTTCGTCTGCAGATGTTCTTGTTGATGCTGGCGGGTCTGCTGGTGCTGGGCTTCCTGATTATGCGCTATATCCGCAACCTCATCCACTTGCAGGAGGTGAACATGGAGAAGCGGCGCATCGACAACGAGCTACGCATTGCGCGCGACATACAAATGCAGATGCTGCCCGAGGTCTTCCCGCCCTTCCCCTCACGCCACGACATCGATGTCTATGGATCGCTGGTGCCTGCAAAGGAAGTGGGCGGCGACCTGTTCGACTTCTTCATCCTCGACGAGCTGCTCTTTTTCTGCATCGGCGATGTGAGTGGCAAGGGTGTCCCGTCGGCAATGGTGATGGCGCAGACACACTCGCTCTTCCGCATGGCCTCAGCCGGCGAGCGGGAGCCCGTGAAGATGGTACAGGCTATCAACCGCGTGTCCTGCGACGGCAACGAATCGAACATGTTCATCACCTTCTTCATGGGCATCCTCGATCTCACCACAGGTCACCTGCGTTACTGCAATGCGGGTCATGACAAGCCCTTCCTCCTTCATGAGGGCGCTGCCCCGGCACTCCTGCCCGCAAAATCCAACATCCCGTTGGGCGTCTTCGAGGATTTCAACTATGAACAGCAGGAGGTAACCCTTGAACCAGGTACAACGCTCTTCCTCTACACCGACGGCCTGACGGAAGCCAAGGACTTGCGTCACAAGCTCTTTGGCATAGATCGCGTCACCGAACACCTCTCTCCCGCGCTCACCTGCCAGCAACTGCTCGAAGGCATGACGGAGGCGGTACACCGTTTCGTGCAGGGTGCCGAGCAGAGTGATGACCTGACGATGCTGTCAATCCGTTACACACCTTAACTACATTCATACGATGAAAATTTTGAACCATCTGACCTTCTACAACCTCTCTCTTCGACATCTCGCCCTGACGGTCGCGCTGTTGCTGTCGCTGGGTACGATGGCGCAAGAGACAGAGGAGGAACCTGCCAAGGAGAAAGAAAAGGTCAACCTTTTCACTAGCGACATCCAGTTCCGGACGCGTGGTGAGATGCGCTATGGCGGGCTCTCGAAGGAGAGCGGCGCACCCATCGACAAGAACTCGAATTTCATCATAGGACGCACGCGCGTAATACTGGGCTATGAACGCAAGTGGCTCGCGGCGAACGTAAACCTTCAGCATATTGGCGTATGGGGTCAGGAGGGGCGCGGCTCCTTCAATGTCAATGAGGCCTGGGCCAAGGTACACTCCAAACAAGGTCTCTTTGCTCAGGTCGGCCGTATCGCGCTGTCCTACGACGACGAGCGTATCATCGGTCCCGATGACTGGTCTGTGGCCAGCCTCTCGCACGATGCCCTGAGGGCGGGCTACGAGGGGCATGGGCACAAGGCACATGCCATCTTCTGCTACAACCAGAACGCAGCGACGGTCGATGAAGGCGGTAACTACTATTCCGACGGCGCCCTGCCCTATAAGCTGATGCAGACGGTGTGGTACCACTACGATGTCCCCACCTTCCCCCTCAGCGCTTCCATCCTCTTTATGAATATAGGTATGCAGGCGGGCAAGAAGAATACGGACTCGGAGCATAATGAATGGCAGCAGCTGCTGGGTGCCTACGTAAAATATGAGCCTAAGAAGTGGTCGGTGGAAGCTTCCTATTATCGGCAGATGGGACACGAGGAACACGGTCTTGAGATCGATGCCTGGATGGCCAGCATCTGCGCGAAGGCGACACCCAAGCCGACCTATGGCTTCATTGCTGGCTACGACTATCTCAGCGGTGATGAGAACTTTGTGGTGCCGCCGACGGGGTCAATAGGGCTCGTCCGTCATGAAAAAATACGCGGCTTCAACCCAGTCTATGGTTCCCACCATAAGTTCTACGGTGCTATGGACTTCTTCTACGTGACCACCTACTACGGCGGTTTCTCGCCTGGTTTGCAGAACGCCTATGCCGGTGGCTTCGTGCGTCCCGTCAAAGGGTTGGATATAGGCGCTAAGTATCATTTTATGGGTATCACTGCCAACATCCGTGATATGAATAAGATCCTCGGACATCAGGTGGAGGTCGAGGTGTCTTATACCTTCCTGAAATGTTGTACGCTGACCGCCGGCTACACCTACATGCGAGGCACCGAGACGATGGAGCGCCTGAAGCGCACCTCCGCCAACAGAACCTTGCACTGGGGCTGGCTGATGCTCAACATCACGCCGCGCGTCTTCTACACCAAGTGGTAACGGCAAACGGTATAGACATAGCGGGCCTCGGGACCTATGGTGGTTTCAAACACCACGTCATCACGCCGCAGCACTTCCTTCAGATGATTGTTGATGCCCTCGCCTGTCAGCTTCAGCAGCGCCTCCTTCATCGTCCATAGGCGTGTGAAGGCCAATACTGGGTTCTCCGCTTTTTGTATTTCCGCGATTTCATCGTCATTCATCGTGTATTCCATCAACCCGTCGCGGAGTGGGCGCACCGTTTCCACATCCACCCCTACGGGGCGGTCGCTGACGCAGCAGATGGCCGCCTCGCGACAGTGGCTGAGGTTGAAATGAATCTCCGGGTGTCCCTCGATGGACGGTTTCCCATGCTCGCCATACACAAACACGGGTTTCTCCTCGATGCCATACTCCTTGCGCAAAGCCTCGCACAGTAGCAGATAGGCTGCTGCACAGGTGCGCTGCCCCAGCTCAAAGCGGTAGCGCAACGCCTGCTCGCGCCGTTGTTCCGACAGCTGCGCCAACGCCGCCGTCAGGTCGAAGTCAAGGAGATGGTCATTGATATATAACATCACGCATTGTGGTTGTCCGCGGTTCAAAAAAAGTCCGCAAACTCCGAAGAGTATTGCGGACCAACGCCCTGCGCTCCAGGATGGGCTTGAACCAACGACCCCCTGAT
>CAMVUB010000031.1 GCA_947170495.1 uncultured Prevotellaceae bacterium | reverse complement strand
GGCATCAACGGCTCAGGCAAGCACAACAACTGGAGCCTCTCGACCGACAACGGCATCCTGCTCCACGCCCCCGGCAAGACGCCCGAGCAGAACCTGCGCTTCGCCGTGTTCATAGTGGAGACGCTGATGGGCGTGTATCGCCACAACGGACTGCTGAAGGCCAGCATCATGTCGGCCACCAATGCCCACCGTCTGGGCGCCAACGAGGCACCGCCCGCCATCATCTCTTCGTTCCTCGGCCGTCAGGTGAGCGAGCTGCTCGACCACATCGAGAAGGCCGATAAGGAGGATGTCCTGGCGATGGCCGGCAAGCAGGGCATGAAGATGGACATCCCCGAGATTCCGGAACTGCTCATCGACAACACCGACCGCAACCGCACCAGCCCCTTCGCCTTCACCGGCAATCGCTTCGAGTTCCGTGCCGTGGGCAGCGAGGCCAACTGCGCCAGCGCCATGATTACGCTGAACGCAGCCGTGGCCGAAGCGTTGGTGGACTTCAAGAAGCGCGTGGATGCCCGCATTCCCGAGTTTGAGACGAAGCTAGCCGGCACCGGACATAGCGCCACCTTCCACGCCATCATCGACGTGCTGCGCGAGGACATCAAGACCTGCAAGCCCATCCGCTTCGACGGCAACGGCTACAGCGACGAATGGAAGGAAGAAGCCGCCAAGCGCGGACTCGATGTGGAGACCTCGTGCCCCGTCATCTTCGAGCGTTACCTCGACCCCGCCAGCATACAGCTCTTCGAGAGCCTCGGCGTGATGACGAAGAAGGAACTCGAGGCCCGCAACGAGGTGAAATGGGAGACCTACACCAAGAAGATTCAGATCGAGGCCCGCGTGCTCGGCGACCTCAGCATGAACCACATCATCCCCGTGGCCACCAGCTACCAGAGCGCCCTACTGAAGAACGTGGAGCGCATGACTGCCGCCTTCCCCACCGAGAAAGCCGCCGCCCTCAACGCTCGCAACCTGAAGCTCATCGAGGAGATTGCACAGCGCACCGCCACCATCGAGACCAAGGTGGAGGAACTCGTGGCCGCTCGCAAGGTTGCCAACAAGATTGAGGACGAGCACCAGAAGGCCATCGCCTACCACGACACCATCGCTCCGATGTTCGACGTCATCCGTCGCCAGATTGACAAGCTCGAGCTCATCGTCGATGACGCCCTCTGGCCCCTGCCCAAATACCGCGAACTCCTCTTCATTCGCTAATCCCCCTCACTATTCCAATGCCAGCGCCCCGCCACTCCTTTGAGCAGCGGGGCGTTGTTGTGTGGTTCGTGTTTTTAATGTGCGAAAGGCGAAAAAGGGTGAAAAAGTTTCTTGCTTCGGTAAATGCGTGCTATATTTGCAGCGCAAAACTAAATAAGCATCTATGAAAATTGTAATTTATACGTTGACATCAGAGCTGCACGACGAGGGAGCCGTGGGGGCTGTGACACGAGAGTTCTTAGGCGGACTCGGGGTGGAGTATGAGTTTCGTGGCAATGACTATGCGGATTATGGCAGCCAAGGGCTTAGCCTTATTTATGTGCGCACGGGTGGCACGGAGGGTATCTTCAAACGCCTGCTGCCCACGCTGATGGCGCAGACGCGGCAGCCGTTCTACCTGCTCACCTCGGGCAAGAGCAACTCACTGGCGGCATCGCTGGAGATCCTCTCGTTCCTGCGCCAGCAGGGCATCAAGGGTGAGATCCTGCATGGCAGCCAGGCATATATCACTGGGCGCATCGGCGTGCTGGCACGTGTGGCAGAGGCGCGGCAGCAGTTGGCGGGCAAGAGGCTGGGCATCATCGGTCAGCCTTCGGATTGGCTCATCTCCAGCGCGGCCGACCGCGATGCCGTGCGCGAACGCTTGGGCATCGAGCTCGTGGAGATTCCCATGTCGGAGCTGCTGACAGCCATCGCCGAGACTACGGAGGAGATGCCGCAGGAGCGCTCGGACGACCAGCGTATTGCACAGGCGCTGCCTGGTGCCAACCGCATCTATGGGGCGCTGAAGGGCGTGATCAGGAAATATGAACTGAGCGGCTTCACCTTGCGTTGCTTCGACCTGCTCACGGCCGTGCATAACACGGGCTGTCTGGCGCTGGCGAAGCTGAACAGCGAGGGCTTTGTGGCTGGTTGCGAGGGTGATGTGCCTGCTATGCTGTCCATGATGATTGTGCGTTCGCTGACGGGTGTCTCAGGCTTTCAGGCCAACCCCGCGACCATCGACCCTGAAACGGGACAGCTGCTTTTCGCCCATTGCACCATTCCGTTTGATATGGTGCAGCGCTATGAGTTCGACACGCATTTCGAGTCCAGCATCGGCGTGGGCATCCGCGGCTATATGCAGGAGGGAGCCGTCACGCTGTTCAAGGTGTCAGGTGACCTTTCGCGCCATTTCATCGGCGAAGGAACACTCGTCAGGAACCAAGCTGAGCCCGACCTCTGCCGCACGCAGCAGGTCATCCAGCTCGCCAATCCAGCCCAAGCTACCTACTTCCTGACAGACCCCATCGGTAACCACCACATCATTGCTCCCGGGCATCTCCAGCCGTTGCTGGAAGAGATGCTGAAGGCATAAAACGGTCGTTCCTCGCACTTTTTATGCATTTTCTTTTGTGCGAATAGGATTAATCGCTATTTTTGCAGCACAATTGCGAAGGAATGATTTTTCATATAATGTGTAGTGCTTGCTGATGCCGATGAATCTGCGTTCGATACTGAGGATTGTGCTGCCGCTGGTCATCGGCGGCGCTATCTTGTGGTGGATGTACAGGGGCTTCGACTGGGACACGCTCCAGCGGGCGATGACCAGCGAGATGAACTGGACATGGATGTGGTTGTCGTTCCCCTTCGGCATCCTGGCACAGGTGTTCCGTGCCCTGCGCTGGCGTCAGGTGCTGCGCCCGCTGGGCGAACGGCCGCGGCTGCACACGAGTGTCAATGCCATCTTCCTGAGCTATGCCAGCTCGCTGGTGGTGCCGCGTGTGGGCGAGGTGCTGCGTTGCGGTGTACTGAAACGCTATGACGGCGTGAGCTTCAGTCGTGGCTTGGGCACGGTGGTCACGGAACGCGTCGTAGATATGGTGATGATTGCGCTGCTGTCCGTGTTGGTCTTTGTGCTACAGATTCCTGTCTTCCTGCAGTTCTTCGAGCAGACGGGCGTCAGCCTCAGCGCCGTCTTAGGGCGTTTCTCCCTGACGGGCTGGCTGGTGACGGGCATCAGCATCCTGCTGATAGTGGGCATGGGGGTGTATCTCCTGCGCCGTATAGAACTGATGAAACGCACGCGCGCCGTGCTCCAGGAGCTGACGGAGGGCTTGCTGTCCGTGCGTCAGGTGGAGGGTAGGGCGCTGTTCCTGCTATATAGCGTGGCCATCTGGGTGTGCTACTTCTTGCATTTCTACCTCACCTTCTTCTGCTTCAAGAGCACGGAGGGTTTGGGCGTCGATGTGGCGATGGTGGCATTCGTGGTGGGCACGTTTGCCGTGCTGGTGCCCACGCCCAATGGTGCCGGCCCTTGGCATTTCGCCGTGAAGACGGTGCTGATGCTGTATAGTGTGCCGGGCGATGAGGGCGCGCTGTTTGCGCTGATCGTGCATACGGTGCAGACGGCCCTCGTGGCAGCACTGGGTGTGTATGCGCTGTTGGCGCTAACGCTTACGGGGAAATTGAGAATTGAAAATTGAAAGATTGAAAAATTGATACTTCATTAAACTTTAAACCTTAAACTTAAAACTTAATAAACTCATGACTATCCAAGACTTAGAACCGAAAGCCGTATTCGGCAACTTCTACAAACTCACCCAAGTACCGCGCCCGAGCGGACACCTCGAAAAGATACAGCAGTTCCTGCTCGACTGGGCAAAGGAGCGCGGCATCGACGCCTACAAGGACGGCGGCGACAACATCGTGATGCACAAGCCCGCTACGCCTGGCTTCGAGAACCGTAAGGTCTGCACGATGCAGGCCCACATGGATATGGTGCCGCAGAAGACCGATGAGAGCACGCATAACTTCGAGACAGACCCCATCGAGACATGGATCGATGGCGAATGGCTGAAGGCCAAAGGCACGACACTCGGTAGCGACGACGGCATCGGCGTGGCCTGCATCATGGCCGTCTTCGAAGACGACACGCTGCAGCACGGGCCGCTGGAGGCCCTCATCACCAGCGACGAGGAGACCTGCATGTGGGGCGTAAACCACTTGGCAGCCGATACGCTGAATGGTGATATCTTGCTGAACATCGACCACGAGAGCGAAGGCGAGTTCTGCATCGGCAGCGCCGGCGGCGTGAACGTGACAGCCTCCTTGGGCTACAAGGAAGTGGAGACCGACAAGGATGACATCGCTGTGAAGGTGACCATCAGCGGTCTGAAGGGCGGTCACAGTGGTCTGGAGATTAACCAGAACCGCGCCAATGCCAACAAACTGATGGCCCGCTTCGTGCGTCAGGCCATCCTCGACGACGATGCCCGTCTAGCCACATGGAAGGGCGGCAATATGCGCAATGCCATTCCCCGCACGGCAGAGGTGGTGCTGACGATTCCCGCCGACAACGAGGAGGACCTGCGCGACCTGGCCGAGTACTGCCAGAAGATGTTTACCGACGAGTTCCGCGGCGTGGAAGACAGCGTCGATATCACCGTGGAGCGCACGGCACTGCCCGCCATGCAGGTGCCCGTGGAGGTGCAGGACAACCTGATCGGAGCCATTCTCGCCTGTCACGACGGCGTGCTGCGCAATATCCCCAGCATCCCGCATGTGGTGGAGACCAGTTCCAACCTCGCCATTATCAACATTGGCGGCGGCGAGGCAGAGATCCTTATCCTGGCCCGTTCGTCGTGCGACAGCCAGCTGGAATATGAGCAGGAGATGTTCGAGAGCGTCTTCGGTATGGCCGGCATGAAAATCGAGTACAGCGGACAGTATGGCGCATGGCAGCCTAACTTCGACTCACCCATCGCAGCGCAGATGGCAGCTCTCTATGAGCGGATGTATGAGAAACCCGCGAAGGTGGAGGTGGTGCACGCCGGTCTGGAGTGCAGCAAGATAGGTGAGATCTATCCCAAGATGGACCTCATCTCTTTCGGTCCCACGCTCCGTTCGCCCCACACCCCCAACGAGCGCTGCAACATCGCCAGCGTAGGTCGCTTCTGGCCCTTCCTGACGACGCTGCTGGCTGAGATTCCGGAGAAAGATTGAAGCCCCCTCCCGGCCTCCCCGAGGGGAGGGGAAGGGAGTGAGGGGAAGTGAAAGGAGTTACGAAACTAAAAACTTTACTCGATGAAATCGTTCGTTTTAAGCATCTTCGTAAGTCTGTTTCCTCTTTGCAGTTTCGCTCAGAGCTACGATAAGCTTTGGAAGCAAGTGGAGCAGGAGGAAGCCGATGGCAAGCCGCAGTCGGCCTATGCCACCGTGCAGAAAATCCTGAAGAAAGCCCTTGCCGACGGTCAGCGTGGGCAGGCGTTGAGCGCCCGTCTGCGTGCTGCAGGTTTGCACCAGGAATGGGCACCCGACAGCTTCTTCACTGATGTGGCGGAACTGGAGGCCCTGCGTGCTCAGGAGCAGCGCCCCGAGGCACGTGCTATCTACGCCTCTATCCTGGCCGAGATCTATGCTGCCAATCGCAACCGCTCGCAGGCTTCCGGATTGACGCTGACGAGCGACGACATCCGCGAATGGACGCGCGAACAGTATGACAGTGCGGCTGTCAGCAACTGGCGGCAGTCCCTTGAGAACATCGACGTCCTGGCAGCAGCGCGCAGCAAGGACTGGCTACCCTTCGTAGCTCAAGGCTCCAGCTCCGCCTACTTCCGTCACGACCTCCTGCACATCCTGTGGCAGCGTTGTCGCGACCGTAGGACTACGAGATGGAGCCAACCAGCCGACGACCTCGTCGCCCTCGGCAATGCCGTCCGCGACTGCTATAGTCGTCAGGGTAACCGCGAGGCCACGCTGCTGATGGATTTGGATTTGGTGAAGAATGACTTCACACACCTGCAGGCCTTGAAGGAGCAGTATGCCGCGCTGCCCCTCTGCACCGAGGTCTATCTGCGCTTGCTCGACACCGATACTACCGAGGCGCAGAAGGTGGCTTGGTGCGAGGAGGCCATCAGCCGCTATCCCCGCTATGCACGCATCGGTGAGGTGAAGAACCGCCTGAACGACCTGCGCCGTCCGCTCGTCAGCTGGGTTGGCGGTGATGTCTATTACCCCGGCAAGCACTACGACTGGCGCCTGTCGATGAAGAACGCCACGGAGGTGACGATGACGGTCTATCGCATTCAGAAGGAATTCAACGATGAGGACATCGAGCGGAGCAAGCTCTCTGTGTCTGAATACCTGCGTCGCAATGGCACTCAGGTGCAGGAAATCCGCCATTCCATCGCTTCCTCGGCTTCCCTTGCAACGACCGTGGACACTCTCGACTGGCAAGCTCCGGCACCTGGACTCTATGCCGTCCTCTACAGCGCCACCACCAGCGAAAAGGAAGCCCAGAAGAAGACCAGCGGCAATCTCTACCGTATCTTTCATGTCACCCGCTTGAAGACTCTCACCCGCGTCTTTGCGCAGAATGCGCTGGAGGTGATTGTCGTGGATGCAGAGAGCGGACATCCTGTAAAGGATGCCACCGTGGAACTTTATGAGGTGCAAAACACCTCCAATCAGCATCTCCGCACAGCCTTCAGCCAAACCGATGCGGAGGGACGTGTGCGCTGCACGCTCAAAAGCCGCCGGATGGATCTTCGCGTCTTCAAGGGCGATGACACCTATCTTCCGGATGAGAGCTTGTGGAGCTCCGATGTCTCCTTCCGCGACAACCGCGAGACGACATCTTTGCAGCTTTACACCGACCGCGCCATCTACCGGCCCGGACAGACAGTCCACGTCAGCGGTGTTGTCTATACACAGGACCACTGGGAGGCTGCTGTCGTGAAAGATCAGGAATATGAGCTCCTCCTGCGCGATGCCAACTGGAAGGAAGTGGGCCGCCAGAAGGTGACCACTGATGCCATGGGCGTCTTCGCAGCGGACTTCGCCCTCCCCGAGGGCGGGCTGCCCGGCAACTACAGCATCCAGGCAAATCAGGGAACCCGCACCACCTTCCGTGTCGAAGAATACAAACGTCCCACCTTCGAGGTGACGATGGACCCGGCACCTGCCTTGCAGTGGCCGCAGGACAGCATCACCCTCACGGGAAAGGCCTTGGGCTACAACGGCGTGCCGGTGCGCGATGCCCGCGTGACAGGGCACTACCAGTTCACCTATCCCTACTTCTGGTGGTATCGCCAAGACAATTCTCCCCAGTTCCCCCTCGACACCGTTTCAACCGATGAAAAGGGCGTTTTCTCCGTGCGCGTACCGCTTAAGGAACTTCAAGCTGCGAGTCTGCGCTATGGCCTTGTCCTCAGCGTGGATGTGGAAGTCCTCAGTGCTGCTGGCGAGACGCGGCTGGGCAATGGCCGTGTGCCGCTTTGCACCACACCGCTGCGCCTGAATGTCACGATGCCGGAGCAGCAGGACCGCGACCGTCTCGTGGCGCCTGTCTTCTCCCTTCTCACCTCCACGGGGCAGCCCGCTCAGGGAGAGATAGCCTGTACGGTTTATCCTGCCGGTTCCTCGGAGCCCGTCGGCACCGTCACCATTCACGAAGGTTCATCGCAGAGCGAGGCGTCCCAAGGGACGGCCACCCCCGAGGACTTGTTAGCCCTCCTACGCTCCCTCCCCTCGGGCGACTACGAGTTGCGTGCCTTTGCTAAGGCCGGTGCTGATACCGCCTCTGCCAAGGCTCCCTTCTATCTCTTCTCGATGGCCGACCAGCGTCTGCCGCGCCGTGCCGAGAGCTGGCTCTACAGCCCCACTGACACTTTCGATCTACAGCACCCCGCCCGCATCCAGGTTGGCAGCAGCTTTGAGGATGTGTCGCTCTACTACAGTCTTGTCGGCAAGAATGGTATCGTCAAGGATGAACTCTTGCAACTCTCCAACGAACTGCGCACGTTAGAGATTCCTTACCTGCCCGAGTACGGCGATGGCGTGACAGCTCATTTTGCCTTCGTCAAGGGCGGAAAGAGCTATATCCTCGGAAAGACGCTGAAGCTGGCACTGCCCGACAAGGAACTGCGCTGGCAGTGGACATCATTCCGCGACCGTCTGCATCCGGGCGACACGGAGACATGGACGCTGCGCCTGACGGCCCCCGATGGCAGTCCTGTGGCTGCCAACCTGATGGCCACGCTCTATGACGCTTCCCTCGACCAACTCAAGTCCCATTCGTGGCAGTTGCTGGTGAACCGCTACCATCGTGTTCGTTCGCTGCCGTGGCGTTCCCACGACTTCTTCCAGCTCTATTCATCCCATGAGATGCTTTACTTCCCCATGAAGGACTACCGCGCTGATGCCCTCTCCTTCGATGCCTTCGACAGCCGCTGGTTCAATGGCCTCTTCTTCCGGGCCAACACCTTCGGCGTACGTCGCGTCGGCTCTGTGCTCAGACAAACTTCGGTGAAAGCGCTGGAATCCGAGGACTCAGCTGTTTATAATCATTTTGAAGCCGCAGCTGCGCCCGCGGCCTTGTCCAAGTCCGATGTAGAGCTAGCCCTAAAGGGGACGATTGCCGGCCTCACACTTGACGAAGCTGTGGCCGCTAGCGAGGAGGCGATGGCTGATGGCGAACTGGTTGGAGCTGCTTCCGCGGCTGTACGCACCAATTTCAATGAGACGGCATTCTTTATGCCCCGTCTGCACAGCAACCCCGCCACGGGCGAGGTGACGATGTCCTTCACGCTGCCCGAGAGTCTCACGACGTGGCAGTTCCTCGGCGTAGCCCACACCGCAGACATGATGACGGCGACGCTGCAGGCACAGACCATCGCACGCAAGGAGATGATGGCTCGCCTCTATCTGCCCCGCTTCCTGCGCGCTGGCGATGCCAGCAGCCTGCGTGCTGTCGTGCAGAACCTCACGGACGCGCCCCTCACGGGTCAGCTTCGTCTGGAAGTCTTCGACCCTGAGACCGACAAGGTCATCCAAAAGCAGCAGGCTACTTTTGAAGCTGCCGCTCAGGGCGAGACGGTGCTAGCCTTCGACTACACCCCCACGGAGGACTATCCCCTCGTGGCCGTGCGCCTGACAGCCGAGAGCGCCCAGTTCTCCGATGGCGAACAACACTACCTGCCCATCCTCTCCGCCAAGGAGTGGATCACGGAGAGCGTGGAGTTGCAGGCCGACGGTCCCGGCACTTTCACCACCGACCTCTCCACCTTATTTAATAAGGACAACGCCACGGCGACGCAGCGCCGCCTGACCGTGGAATACACCACCCATCCCATCTGGAATGTCGTGCAGGCACTGCCCGCCCTGCGCGAGCCGCAGCACGATGATGTCCTCTCGCTCACCTCTGTCCTCTACAGCAACATCCTCGCCGCCCACATCGCCGGCACTACGCCGCGCTTGAAGACCATCATCGAGCTGTGGAAGCAGCAGGGCGTGGCCCAGAGTCCCCTTGCCGACAAGGAGGAGCTGAAGCAGCTCATCCTCGACGAGACACCGTGGTTGCGCGAGGCCGACAAGGATAGCCAGCGACGTGCACAGCTCATCGACCTCTTCAACGAGAACCTCCTCAACAGTCGCGTAGATGCCACGCTGGAGAAGCTGCGCCAGCGGCAGGAAGCCGACGGCGGCTTCGCCTGGTTCCCCGGCATGCGCAGCAGCGAGCTGATGACGCGCCTCGTCTGCATCGAACTGACCCACCTGCGCGCCCTCACCGATGACTTCTCCCTGCTGCCGTCGGAGACCGTGACACAGCTCAACAGCCTCCTCGCCAGCGGCGTGCGGTTTGTGGCTCAGGCCAATGCCGAGCGTGTGCAGGAGATGAAGAAGGCTGAGGCCAAGGGCACCACCATCCAGACGGGTTCGCTCATGCACCTCGACTACATCTATATCTCCCAGCGTGCCGGTGTTGAGCTCACGAAAAGTCAGCAGTCCGACGTCCGCTATCTCCTGGACCACCTGAAAGGCTCGGTTGCCGGCATGAGCAACAACGAACGTGCCATGGCCGCCATCGTCCTCAAAGGCGCCGGTCGCAACAAAGATGCCCGTCTCTACTTTGACTCCATGAAGGAGCACCTGACCACCACGGCCGCTCATGGCACCTTCTTCGACTACGCGGGCGGCAGCTTCACGCCGACCGATCATAAGGTCATCATCCACACCGCCGCCATGGAGGCCGTGCGCGAGATGGCCTCCGATGACAGCGCCCTCAACAGCGGCCTGCGTCGCTGGCTGCTGCAGCAGAAGCGCACACAGATGTGGGAGTCCGGCATCTGCACGGCCAACGCCATCTACGCCCTGCTCTACGACAGTGCTGCGGCCGCCGACCTGCAGAGCACGGCCAAGGACCGCCTCACCCTCAACTACGGCAAGAAGAAGGCCGTGGTGTCTGCATCCTCCGGCGCTGATAGTCCTGCCGCCCTCGGCTACCTCCGCGAGACCTACACCGACGGCGCAGCGCCGAAGAGCATCACCGTGGAGCGTCGCAATGCGGGCGAGGCCTGGGGTGCTGTCTATGCGCAGTATCTCACGCCTATTGCCGATGCCACCGCCCATGCCGCAGGTCTCACCATCCGTCGCGAGGTGAGCACCGCTGCCCCGCGTCTCGGCGATAAGTTCACGACACGCTACATCATCACCGCCGACCGCGACTACGAGTATGTCTGTCTGCGTGCCGACCGTGCTGCTTGCGCAGAGCCTGCCGAGCAACTCTCCGGCTACCGCTGGCAGGGTGGCCTCGGCTACTACCGTGCTGTGCGCGATGCCCACACCGACTACTTCTTCGACCACCTGCCCAAAGGTACCTATGTCCTCGAAGAGAGCGCCTACATCGACCGTGCTGGCCGCTACACCTCCGGCCTCACCACCATTCGCTGCCTCTATGCTCCCGAATACGCCGGCCACACGCCTGCCTTTGAAATCAATATCAACCAATAAAAACAGATAAGATGAGAAATATTAAAAGTCTACTTCTCTTCATCAGCATGTTCTTCATCAGCTCCTCCCTGTGGGCTGACTATACCGTCACCATCCTCCCTAACGACATGCGTGGCATGGGGTCCAAGGAAGAGACGTCACCCGTTTCCGTCACGGTCGAAGGTGTCACCTTTCAATGCGACAACGGCTGGGGCAGCGAGGATATCTGGTGTTTCGCCGGCAGCACCATTACACTTTCTGCTACGCGCCCTATCACGCAGGCCCGCTTCGATTTCTGGGGTAATCACAATGGCAGTTTGGAGTCCGTTTATGCGAACCTGACGACGTTTCAGTCCGAATGGTCCAGGTGGACAAAGTACCTGGCACGCATGACGCGTATAGAAGTTGTGCTGCAGGGTGATACGCCCCAGGCCAATGACTTCACCATTACCGACCTGCCGCAGAACCTCAATTTCGACGTCACGACGACACACACACCCATCGTTCTGCATTATACCACTTCTTGCAAAGGAAAAGTAGAGGTCAGCACAAGCAGCTACATCAGTTCCCAAGTGGATGAGGTGAAGAAAACCATCACCATTACCCCGTTGAAGAAGATGCCTGGGCCGCAGGTCTATTATATTCGACAGAAAGGTGATGGCACATATGGCGAGAGTGTGAAATCTTTCCAGTTGAACATCACGCAGGCAGAGACCGACGTGCACACTGCCACATTCTGGGTCAATGGCAACCCCATCTCCGCCACATCATATAAGGAAGGGGTTCCTGTCGTATTTCCCTCTGACCCTGCTGCCATCTCTGATAAGACCTTCTGGGGATGGGTCATGAGCTATCCCATCCATACAGAAACAGAGCAGGCACCTACGCGTGTGCAGGGATACATTCCCATGTTTGAATACGATATGGATTTCTACGCCATCTATGCCGATGAGGTGGCACCTGGTGTCTTCTCGTGGTTCACCACAGACGTGAAGGAGCCGGCTGTGCGGCGTCCCGTCATCACTGTCCCCGATGTGGTGACAGGTCTCAGCAGCGTCACAGCAACCATCACCTGTCCTACGTCTAGTGCATCTATCTACTACCGACTAGGTGACAATACCAGTTGGAAGAAATATTCTGGGGCTGTGTCCATTACGGGTAATACGACCATCTATGCGAAGGCTGTGAAGGGTAACGACGAAAGCCATATGAGCTATCGCACTGTGACCTTCGCCTCCTCGATTGCGGCGCCCATAATAACACTTACACCAGCAACAGAGTATGGCGAGCATACCTACTATGCGACCATCACTACCGAGACAGGCAATGCTTCGATTTTCTATACCATAGACGGCTCAACGCCCACGAAAGACTTCAACCAAATATACTATCCATCTGCTCCTCCCATAGTGTCAAAGGGCATCACCATAAAGGCCGTAGCCTACTATAACGGAGGCTATAGTGATGTCACTGTGCTGGAGGTAGAACCAGCTCTCCAAAAAACGATTTCAGCACTCACGATCAATGATAAGGAGGAATTCTTCATCCAGGGCATTGTGACGGCACGAAATGAGAACTATATGTATGTACAGGACGAGGACGCTGCTATCAGGGTGGCATTGTTCTTGACGTCAACGACTGCAGCCCCAGGTGATGAAGTGCAGGTAAAAGGTACGGTAATCGGTAGTAGTAACAAATCGTTGGTTGTCGCTCCTACCTCGATTACAGTTCTATCGCATGGAAACGTAGTGCCCCCGGTGTATAAGACCTATCAACAGGTCTTGAGTGATTACAACGGCGCGTTCAAGTTGCGTGATATGAAAGTAACACTCTTGAATATGTACATATATAATGTAGGGGATACTTATCTCACGTTCAATGACGGGAACGATTTTTACTATATATTTAATATAGATGGTAGTGCATTCTCGCGTTATGAGATTGTAACAGCCACTTGTAACCTCTACGATGTAGCTGGTGAACTCGAATTTGATAATGCCACAATCGCATGCGTGGCTGAGACTGTCACCATTGGCGAGGACCAATATGTCACGTACTTCCGTAAGCATGCTACAGATCTCAGTGCCAGCGATATTCAAGTCTTTACGGCTAAGGTGGAGAACAACGTGGTCAAGTTATTGGAAGTGGAAACGAAACTCATTCCTGCCAACACGCCTGTGATTCTATACAGCAAGACAGCACAGCAGGCTGTTCGATATCCCTTGTCAGATGCCACGTCTGTGATGCTGGATAACGAGCTGGTGGGAATCAACAGTACTACGACCGTGTCTTCAACTTCGGGCAATAAACACAACTATTATTTCAAGATGGAAGACAATAAGCCTGTGTTCATCAGCATCGAAGATAGTCGTAAGTTATATGGTGATGATGCCTATCTCAGCACCGCTGCCACAACCGCATCGCGACTATCTGTAGAGCGTTATGTTCCCGATGGTATTACTGATATCGGCAACGATGCGAAGCCCACGGCTACTACCGATGCCTGGTTTACCCTTGATGGCCGTCAGCTACCTGCACGTCCTTCACGAGCTGGCATCTACCTCCGCAATGGCCACAAGATAGCCGTCCGTTAATCCTTGTTATAGCCCTCAACCTTTCAATTTTTCAATTTCTCAATCTTTCAATTTGAAAAAGCCTCTCATCCTCATCACCAACGACGACGGCTATCAGGCCGCAGGCATACAAGCCCTGGCACGGGCTGTAGCGCCGCTGGGTGACATCTACATCGTAGCTCCCGACGGTGCACGGTCGGGCACAGCCGCTTCCATCACCGCTACTCGCCCTGTCACCTTCCGTGAGCTGCCCCTGGTGGCAGACACCACCCCTTCATCGACGCCCCTCACCAATGGCTTCGCGGTGGCTACCGTGGACAGCCCTACGGGCTATCCCGCTTCCGTGAGACTCTTCTCCTGCAGCGGCACCCCTGTAGATTGTGTGAAGCTGGCGATGGAGCAGATAGTGCCGCGGAAGCCCGACCTCATCCTCAGCGGCATCAACCATGGCGACAATGCCAGCATCAGCGTTCACTATAGCGGCACCATGGGCGCTGTCTTCGAGGGCTGCATGAAGGGCGTGCCGTCTGTGGGCCTCTCCCTGTGGCTGCAGCACGGACAGCGCTATGAAGATGTACCCGTGAGCGACGACACCCTCGCGGCCATTGCTACCCTCTGCCAGCGCATCCTCAACCAAGGCCTGCCACAAGATGTATGCCTGAACATCAACATTCCACCCTCCACCGCATTCCGTGGCTGGCAGGTGTGCCGTCAGGCGCGAGGACAGTGGACAGCAGAGTGGGCCACGGCTACCAATCCGCATGGCCTGAATGCCTTCTGGCTCACGGGTAAGTTCACCGACTTGGAGCCCGATGCCCCTGACACCGACTTCGCCGCCCTCCGTGCCGGCTACGCCTCTATCGTGCCCGTCACCATCGACATGACAGCCCACGCCGCGCTTTCCTTCCTCAAAGACACCCTCATCCCTCAACGATAATCCATAAGCCCTCAACCCTCAACCATGAAGTACTACTTCATCGCCGGTGAGGCCAGCGGCGACCTCCACGCCTCCCATCTCATCGCCGCCCTGAAAGCTGAAGACCCGGACGCCGAGTTCCGTGGCTTCGGCGGCGATCTCATGGCAGCTCAGGGAATGACGCTCGTTTGTCATTACCGTGATCTGGCTTTTATGGGTTTTGTGGCTGTCGTCCTTCACGCGCGTACGATATTAAAAGGTATGCAGCAATGCAAGGACGATATTGTGGCGTGGCAGCCCGATGTGGTCATCCTGATCGATTACCCGGGGTTCAACCTGAAGATTGCCCAATACGTTCATTCCATCGGCATCTGCCCCGTCTATTACTATATCGCGCCGAAGCTATGGGCTTGGAAGGAGTGGCGCATCAAGGCTGTCAAGCGCGACGTGGATGAACTCTTCTCCATCCTTCCTTTCGAAGTCGAGTTCTTTGAGAAGAAACACGGCTATCCTATCCATTACGTGGGAAACCCCACTGTCGATGAAGTGACCAACTATCAGAGTACACTCGTTGGCGCACACGCAAGTCTCCCCCCTGGGGGAGATTTAGAGGGGGCTCCCTATATTGCTCTCCTCGCTGGCAGCCGTCTGCAGGAGATCCGCGACAACCTGCCTCGTATGATAGAGGCCGCGCAGCCCTTCACAGACCACTATCGGCTGGTCATAGCCGGTGCTCCCGGTATGACAAACGAGGTATATCAGAAATATATCGATGTTGTCGAGCGTGGGGTAGGGAAGGCCGTGGATGTCCAGATTGTTTATGACCGCACCTATGACGTCTTGTCACAGGCTACCGCCGCCCTCGTTACCTCTGGTACGGCGACCCTTGAGACCGCGTTGTTCCGCGTGCCGCAGGTCGTCTGCTACTACATGCAAGCCGGTAAGCTCGCCTCCCTCGCCCGCAAGCTGGTCATCAAGATACCTTATATCTCACTCGTGAACCTCGTGGCGGGGCGCGAGGTCGTCCCCGAACTCGTCGCCGAGCAGATGACCGTGGCCGCCTGTCGCGCTCACCTCGCCAGCATCCTCCCCGGCGGGGAGGCCCGTGATGCCCAGCTCGCTGGCTATGAAGACGTCGCCGCCCGCCTCGGCGAGCCCGGCGCCCCCCATCGCGCCGCACGTCTCATCCGACAACTGCTCGTGCGTTAGGGTACCAACGAAAAATCCTTCCTGCGGTGACAGGAAGGATTTCTTGAGTTGGGCTACCCGGACTCGAACCAGGAAAGGCAGGACCAGAATCTGCAGTGTTACCATTACACCATAGCCCAATATCAGTTTAAAGTTTAAGGTTTAATGTTTAAAGCCTTAGCAAATCCTCTTTATTTTGGTTTTGCGGGTGCAAAGGTAGACTGTTTTTGTGAAACGTGCAAGCATTTCCCTAAAAAAATCAAAAATTAGGGCAGTTTTTCCTCTTATTCGGGGAAAAAGACCTATCTTTGCAGCTCGAATAACACATTACGAATGAATTTACAGACAGAACAACTGATTCAACAAATCCAAGCCGGCATCCAGGAAAAGAAGGGTCACGACATCGTGATTGCCGACTTCACAGGAATGGACGACACCATCTGCAAGGCCTTCGTCATTTGCACGGGTAATTCACCCTCACATGTGCAGGCGCTGACCGAGAGCATCGCTGAGTTCGCTCGCAAGAACCTAGGTGTGCGCCCCACGGCAGTAGATGGCCTGCGCAACTCGCAATGGGTGGCCATGGACTATACGGACGTCATCGTGCATATCTTCCTGCCGGAGCTCCGTGAGTTCTACGACCTCGAACACTTGTGGGCTGACGCAGAACTGACGGAAATACCCGATTTGGATTAGGAGACTCTCATCAATCATCAATTATCAATCATCATTCAATAGAATGGCAGAGCAGAAGAAGCCGCGGACTGGCGGCAATCCCAATAATCAGAAGAATGGCAACAACAAGAAGCCTCGCATGAGTTTCATGTGGGTATATGTCGTGATTGCCATGGCCCTGGGTTATCTCTTCTTTGTAGGCGACGACGCGCTCCCCGGGAGTGCTGGCGCCTCGAAGAACGTGACCTACACCGTCTTTAAGAGCTATGTCGAGAATGGCTATGCCAATAAGATTGTAGCCAATAAGGACGAAGGCACGGTGAAGATGTACGTGAAGCCCGAGCACTACCGTGATGTCTTCAAACAGGGCGTGAAGGATGCCGGCAAGCAGTCCTTCGTGCAGGCGGAGTTCCCGTCTGCAGACAAGCTGGACGAGTTCGTGACTGCGCAGCAGGAGCTTGGCAACTTCAAGGGTGAACTGAGCTACAAACGCTCCGACAATACCTTCATGCAGGTGTTCTGGAACCTGTTCCCCCTGCTGCTGATCATCTTCGTGTGGATGTTCATCATGCGACGCATGGGCAGCGGCGGCGGTGGCTTCGGCGGTATGGGCGGCATCTTCAATGTAGGTCGCTCGCGCGCGCAACTGGTAGAGAAAGGTGGCGAGAACGAGTCCAAGGTGACGTTCAAGGACGTCGCCGGTCAGGCCTCGGCTAAGCAGGAGGTGCAGGAGATTGTGGAGTTCCTGAAGAATCCCAAGAAGTTCACTGACCTGGGTGGTAAGATTCCCAAGGGCGCGTTGCTCGTAGGCCCTCCGGGCACGGGTAAGACGCTGCTGGCGAAAGCCGTGGCAGGCGAGGCCGGTGTGCCCTTCTTCTCGATGTCGGGTTCCGACTTCGTGGAGATGTTTGTGGGCGTGGGCGCCAGCCGTGTGCGCGACCTGTTCCGCCAGGCAAAAGAGAAGGCACCGTGCATCATTTTCATCGATGAAATCGACGCTGTGGGACGTGCCCGTGCGAACAACGCCATGATGGGCGGCAACGACGAGCGCGAGAGCACGCTGAACCAGCTGCTGACGGAGATGGACGGCTTCGGCACCAACAGCGGTGTCATCATCTTGGCCGCCACGAACCGAGCCGACATCCTCGACAAGGCGCTGCTGCGTGCCGGACGCTTCGACCGTCAGATACACGTGGACCTGCCCGACCTGAACGAGCGCAAGGCCGTGTTCAAGGTACACCTCAAACCAATCAAGGTGGACAAGAGCCTCGACATCGACCTGCTGGCACGCCAGACTCCGGGCTTCAGCGGTGCCGACATCGCCAACGTCTGCAATGAGGCAGCGCTGATAGCAGCGCGCCATGGCAAGCAGAGCGTCACGAAGGAAGACTTCATCGCCGCCGTCGATCGTATCGTGGGCGGTCTGGAGAAGAAAACCAAGGTGATGACCGAGGAGGAGAAGCGCACCATCGCCCTGCACGAAGCTGGTCATGCCACCATCTCGTGGAACCTGCAGTACGCGAACCCGCTCATTAAAGTAACTATAGTACCGCGCGGGCGCGCGTTAGGTGCTGCCTGGTATCTGCCCGAGGAGCGACAGATTACCACCAAGGAACAGATGCTCGACGAGATGTGCGCCACGCTGGGCGGACGCGCTGCCGAAGAGCTCTTCACGGGCCACATCAGCAGCGGCGCCATGAACGACCTGGAGCGTGTGACAAAGCAGGCCTACGGCATGATTGCCTACATGGGCATGAGCGATGCACTGCCCAACCTGTGCTACTACAACCAATCGGAATACCAGTGGCAACGCCCCTACAGCGAAGCCACGGCGCAGAAGATAGACGACGAGGTGAAGAAGATGATTGCCGAGCAATACGAGCGCGCCAAGGCGCTGCTTCTGGAGAAGCGCGAAGGCCACGCGGCACTCGCAGACTTGCTCGTGGAGCGCGAGGTCGTCTATGCCGAGGATGTCGAGAAAATCTTCGGCAAGCGCCCATGGGTCAGCCGCACAGAGGAGCTGTTGGAGACAGACCCACCCCAAACCCCTCCCGTAGAGGGAGGGGATGAGCCTCCGGTTGAGTAGTTTTTTTAAAGTATAATCCAATCATTGAATCATATGACTAATATTGATACAACGCGCCAGCCGAACCCCTCCATTACGGGAGGGGCCGGGGGTGGGTCCAAAATGAAGAATTTGATTGTTAGAACACTCACGGGCATCATTTTTATCGTAGTCATGATAGGCGGCATTCTGTATTCGCCGCTCACGACCGCCCTGCTCTTCGCCCTGATCACGGTGCTGTCGGCATGGGAGTTCACGGGTATCATGAACCGTCAGGAGGACGTGGAGCTGAACCGCTTCATCACCACCGTAGCGGCCCTGATGCTGTACCTCGGTTTCTTTGGCTACACGATGGCCATCAGCCCCACGCTGGCCTTCCTGCCGTGGTTGGTGAGCATGGTGTATCTGATGATTGCGGAGCTGTACCTGCAGCGCCAGCGTCCCATCGTCAACTGGGCCCTTACGATGATGGCGCAGTTCTACATCGCCTTGCCCTTCGGCCTGCTGTGTATCCTGCGTACAGGCAGTGATATGGAGCTCTACCAGCTGTTGCATGGTGACGGCGCCATCGCCGTGCTGGCCATCTTCGTGTTCCTCTGGTGCTCCGACACGGGTGCCTACTGCACCGGTTCCCTCATCGGGCGCCATAAGCTCTTCCCCCGCATCTCCCCTGCCAAGTCGTGGGAGGGCAGCCTGGGAGGCGCTGTCGCTGCCCTTGCAGCATCGCAGGTGTTCAGCTACTATGCACCCGTGTTTAATCCGTTGGAATGGGCGATTTTTGCAATTGTCGTAGTCTTTTTCGGCACTTGGGGCGACCTCATCGAGAGCCTCCTGAAGCGCCAGATCGGCATCAAGGACAGCGGCAAAATCCTGCCCGGTCACGGCGGAATGCTCGACCGCTTCGACAGTAGCCTGCTGGCCATCCCTGCCGTCTTCATTTATCTCTGCACGTTTGCCATACTCTAAAGATATGTTAAAAGTGACCGCCGCCCGATAAACCTTCCCTTCGGGCGGCGGTCAATCTTTGAAAACGCGCCGCAAAATGAAACATCTCATTACCCCGTTATTACTTCTTCTCGTTTCCCTGACGGCTGCCGCCCAGAAAGGTACCGTGAGCGGCAAAATTGTTGATGCCACCGGCGAGGGCCTGCCCGGAGCCACCGTGGTCATTATGCGGTTGGACAGCACACAGGTGACAGGCCAGCAGACCAAGGCCGACGGCTCCTTCAGCATCGGTTCCATCCAGATGGGCGACTACCTGCTGCGTGCCTCCTTCGTGGGCTTCAAGACCGTCTTCCGTCCGATCACGCTGACCAAGAAGAACCGTCAGTTACCCCTCGGCGAAATCACCCTCTATGAGAATGCCAAGCTCATGAAAGAGGCCGAGGTCACGGCACGCGCCTCACAGATGGAAGTGAAGGCCGACACCTTTATCTATAATTCCGATGCCTTCCGCATCCCCGAGGGCTCCAACTTCGAGGCCCTGCTGAAGAAGTTCCCCGGCGCAGAGATTACCGAGGAGGGCACCATCAAGATCAACGGCAAGGAGGTGAAGAAGATCCTCGTCAACGAGAAAGAATTCTTCGGCGGCGATGCACAGATGACCCTCAAGAACCTGCCCGCGAAGATGGTCAGCAAGGTGAAGGCCTACGACCGCCAGAGCGACTACAGCCGCATGACCGGCATCGACGACGGCGAGGAGGAGACCGTCCTCGACCTCACCGTGAAGAAAGGCATGACGGAGGGCTGGAACCTCAATGTCGATGCGGCTGGCGGCACGCCCACCGATGCTACCCTCCGCAGCGACTACCCCTTCCTCTATTCAGGGAAATTCAACCTGACGCGCTTCACCGACAACCTGAACCTGGCCGTCATCGGTTCCATGAACAATGTCAACGACCGCGGCTTCGGCGGCTGGGGCGGTGCCGGCAGCGGCATCACCACCGTGGGGAATCCGGGCGCGAACTTCGCTTGGAACAACGGCAAGAAACAGAATGAACAGGGCCGCGTCGAGGTGGGCGGTAATGTGCGCTATCGCTACCAGAAGAGCGAGGGCGTGACGAAGTCCAACAGCGAGTCGTTCCTCACCAACGACGCCTCGCAGTTCGACAACAGCATCAGCAACAGCTTCAACCGCAGCAAGAATGTCAACGGTGACTTCCGCGTGGAGTGGCAGCCGGATTCGATGACCAACATCATCTTCCGTCCGGATTTCTCCTACAGCAACACCGACAACGAGAGCGAGAACCGCAGCGTCACGTTCAACAGCAGCCCTTACGAGGCCGGCATGTCAGACCCGCTCGCCGAATTCGATACGCGCAATGAGGACGGCACCCTCCGCTATCTGGACATCCTCGTCAACGACAACCACCGCCAGAGCCGGGGCGATGGCCATAGCTACAACCTCAACGGCTACCTGCAAGTCAACCGCCGCCTGTACAAACCCGGTCGCAACCTGACCCTCGATTTGGGTGGTTCCTTCGGGAAATCCAGCAGCGAGAGCTACAGCCGTTCCCTCATCAACTACTATAAGAATACGCGTACCCCGCAGACGTTCACGAACCAATATACCGACAACCCGTCGGAGAACTGGAACTGGCGCGTGCGTGCTTCCTACACCGAGCCGCTGTTCAAGGGTGCCAACCTGCAGGTCTCGTATCAGTTTCAGCGTCGCTACTCGGACGGTGACCGCAGCATGTACAGCGTGGACTCGCTACTCACCAAGGAGGAATACAGCTATCTCTGGGGCGATATGACGCGCGACGAGATCATCCAGACCCTCGTCCTCGGCTACAAACCCAGCGATGAGCTCCTCGCCGGAATCCGCAATATCGAGAACTCGCAGTACGCCACCTACAACGAGTACAACCACGACGCCAACGTCATGTTCCGCTACCAGATAGGGGACTTCCGCGTGAATGCCGGCGTGAGCTTCCAGCCGCAGACCACACATCTGGATTATAAGAAGCACTTGCTGGACACCACCGTCGTGCGCCACGTCTTCAACTGGGCCCCGCGCCTCGACCTCCGCTGGAAGATCTCCAACACCAGCCAGCTGCGTGCCCGCTATAACGGTCGCATGTCCCAGCCCTCGATCACGCAGCTCCTGGATATCAGCGACACCAGCGACCCGCTGAACATCACCCGCGGTAACCCGGAACTGGTGCCCTCGTGGACCAATCGCTTCAACATCTTCTACAACGACTATATCGTTGACCGCCAGATGGGCTGGTTCACGCGTCTGTACTTCAACAACACCCTCAACAGCATCTCCAACCGCACGATCTACAACCTCGAGACCGGTGGTCGCACGACGCGTCCCGAGAACATCGACGGCAACTGGGATGCAGGCTTCTTCGGCAACTTCAACACCGCCCTCGGCCCCAAGAAATACTGGAACATCAGCAACCGCTTCGATGTGAACTACAACAACCGTGTGGGCTATATGAGCGTGGATCGCGCTTCCTCCGTGAAGGCCACCACCCGGCAGACCACCGTGGGTGACAACCTGCGCCTCAACTTCCGCTATGACTGGGGTGAGAATGGCTTCGGCATCGACCTCGGCGCCACCGGTGGCTTCAACTTCAGCCATGCCCGCAACGATGTGCGCGAGTCGGCAAACCTCGACACCTGGTTCTTCAACTATGGCGGCAACGTGCAGATCAATGCTCCGTGGGGCATGAGCCTCGCCATGGACATCACGCAGGAGAGCCGTCGCGGCTATGAGGACGCGACGATGAACACCAACGAGCTCATCTGGAACGCACAGCTCTCACAGAGCTTCCTCAGGAACAAGGCGCTAACGCTCAGCGTGCAATGGTACGACATCCTGCAACAGCGCAGCAACATCAGCCGTGCCCTCACAGCCACCCGCCGTAGCGACACCTGGTCCAATGCCATCAACTCCTACGTGATGGTGCATGCCATCTTCAACTTCAACCTCCTCGGCAACAAGGAAGCACGGCGCGAGGGCTTTGATGCTCCTCCGGGTGAGGGTCGCGGACCACGGGGAGAAGGCGAACGCGGCGGCGGACGACCGGGTGGAGGAAGACCTGGTGGCGGTGGCTTCGGCGGCTTCGGCGGCGGACGTGGCGGGCGTTAACCAGCCACAGTCCCCTTATCTCTTCTTACGAAAGAAATCTTGCATGAGCGCGGCACACTCGGCTTCGAGGACGCCGTGCTCCACTTGTGTCTTGGGGTGCAGCGCATTCGGTGCAAAGCGACGGTAGCCCCGCTTCTCGTCCGTGGCTCCATACACCAGGCGCCCCAGCTGTGCCCACGCAATGGCGCCTGCGCACATCACACAGGGCTCCACCGTCACGTAGAGCGTGCAGTCCGTCAGGTACTTGCCGCCCAAGGCTGAGGCTGCCGCCGTGATGGCCTGCATCTCGGCGTGAGCCGTGACGTCCGTCAGGCGTTCCGTGAGGTTATGAGCCTTGGCGATCACACGCCCTTGGCAGACGACGACCGCCCCGATGGGTATCTCGTCCTCCTCCGCCGCATATTGCGCCTCCAGCAACGCCTGCCGCATAAACTGTTCGTCCAGATTCATGTTCTTTCAACTGAGAGGTTACTTTTTTCCGTGGCAAAGGTAAGGAAAATAATAAGAAATCGAGGCAATAATCCAGAAAAAAGCTAAAAGAGCCGCGTTATCCGAGCGAAAATGCTTACCTTTGCCGCTCAATAGTTCGTAGAACTAACATTCACAGTAACGACGAAAACAAGAAATATGGGAAAAATCATTGCATTAGCGAACCAAAAAGGAGGCGTAGGCAAGACGACGACCTCGATGAACCTGGCGGCATCGCTGGCGACATTGGAGAAGAAAGTGCTGCTCATCGACGCCGACCCGCAGGCCAACGCATCCAGCGGTCTGGGCATCGACATCAAGGAGGTGGAGACGAGCATCTACGACTGTCTCATCAATGGTGTGGATGCCCGCGAGGCTATCTTCGAGACCGATGTGCCGGGGTTGGACCTCATCCCCAGCCACATTGACCTCGTAGGCGCAGAGATTGAAATGCTCAACCTGCCGCAGCGCGAGAAGGTGATGGCGAAGTTGCTGAAGCCGCTGAAGGAGACCTACGACTACATCCTCATCGACTGCTCACCCTCGCTGGGTCTCATCACGGTGAACGCCTTGACGGCAGCGGACTCGGTCATCATCCCCGTGCAGTGTGAGTACTTCGCGCTGGAGGGTATCTCCAAGCTGTTGAACACCATCAAGATCATCAAGACGAAGCTGAACCCGCGGCTGGCCATCGAGGGCTTCCTGCTGACGATGTACGACTCGCGCCTGCGACTGGCCAACCAGATCAAGGACGAGGTGCAGCGCCACTTCCAGGAACTGGTGTTCAAGACGGTCATCAACCGCAACGTGAAGCTCTCCGAAGCTCCCAGCCACGGCCTCCCCGCCATCCTCTACGATGCCGACAGCGCCGGCGCCCGCAACCACTTGCAGCTGGCACAGGAGATTATTGAGAAAAATGAAAAATAGGAAATATGGCACCGCATAAGAAGTTTCCGGCATTGGGCCGCGGCCTGGATGCACTGATACAGACAGACGAAGTGAAGACGGAGGGCTCGTCGAGCATCAACGAGATTGCCCTCACGCTGATACACCCGAACCCGAACCAGCCGCGCCATGAGTTCGACGAGGAGGCGCTGCAGGAGCTCGCCGACAGCATCCGCGAGATTGGCATCGTGCAGCCCATCACGCTGCGCCAAATGGAGGACGGCACCTACGAGATCATCGCCGGCGAGCGCCGCTGGCGCGCCTCGCAGCGGGCTGGCCTGACATCGATTCCCGCCTACATCCGCACGGCCGACGACGAGAACGTGATGGAGATGGCGCTCATCGAGAACATACAGCGTCAGGACCTGAACGCCCTGGAGATAGCGCTGGCCTACCAGCATCTGCAGGAGCAGTACGGGCTGACGCAGGACCGCCTAAGCGAGCGCGTGGGCAAGAAGCGCGCCACGGTGGCGAACTACATGCGCCTGCTGAAGCTGCCCGCCCCGATACAGATGGCGCTGCAGAACCGCGAGATAGACATGGGCCACGCCCGTGCGCTGCTGTCGCTGGACGCCCCCGCCAAGCAGCTGAAGGTCTTCGCGCAGATACAGAAGGAGCACCTGAGTGTGCGCAAGGTGGAGGAACTGGTGAAGAGACTCGCAGAGGAAGAGTCCGTGGTGCTCACCCATGAGCGCCAGCGGCCGCATAAGCCGCAGGTCAGTCACGACTACTCAGAGCTGCGCCTGCGCCTCTCGGAGTGCTTCCGCACGAAGGTGCAGTTCACGTGCAGCGACCGCGGAAAGGGCAAGATTACCATCCCCTTTGCCAACGAGGAGGAGATGGAGCGCATCGTGAGCATCCTGGACCGCCTGAAAGTCCGCCGCTAACCGCTCAACTTTAAACGAAAAATGTCTGCACTCATGCCCCATATCACGCGTATGGCAGTGGCGCTGGTGACGGCGGTGCTGATGCCGTGGTGTGCGGCGCTGGGGCAGGTGGTGAGCGATGATGAGTTCCCCATCACACCCGACAGCATCCTGCTGCGGCGCGACAGCGTGGTGGTGGCGGTGGCGCCCGCGGACAGCGCAAGGATGGACAGCCTGTCGCTCCTCTCGGACAGCCTCGTGGCCGCCGCGAAGGTGAAGGTGCGCAAGCCCTTCGTGCCCGATCCCATCCGTTCGCTGTGGCTCTCGCTGGTCTTCCCGGGGGCGGGGCAGATCTACAACCGCAAGTACTGGAAGCTGCCCATCATCTACGGGGGCTTCCTGGGTTGCACCTACGCCTTGAGCTGGAACAACCAGATGCTGAGCGACTACTCGCAGGCCTATCTGGACATCATGGACAACGACCCCAACAGCAAGAGTTACGAGAAGATGCTGCCTATCGGCTACGACATCACGGGGCGCGAGGAAAAGTTCAAGGAAATCTTCAAGAACAAGAAGAACTACTACCGCAAGTACCGAGATATGAGTATCTTGGCCTTCATCGCCGTGTATGCCATCGCTGCCATTGACGCCTACGTGGATGCCGAGCTCTCGACGTTCGACATCAGCGAGGATCTGTCGATGCAGGTGGTGCCTGCCGTACTGGCGCCCTGTGGGGCCGGGCAGCAGTCGTCGATGCGAATGGGCGATATAGGCGCGGGGATGGCCTTGCGCCTGACCTTCTGAGGATGCTGACTGCGGGCAAGAGAGAAACAAATTAAAGGCTAATCGTTATGGAAAAGGATGTCAAAAAACAAGAGAGTGATGAGCAGATGGTGCAAGCCGCCTTCCAGCAGCTGTTGGACACTTATCTGGCGTCGCCCCATCGCAAGAAGGTGGACCTCATCACCAAGGCCTTCAACTTCGCGCGCAAGGCCCACGAGGGCGTGCGCCGTCTCTCGGGGGAACCCTATATCATGCACCCGCTGGCCGTGGCGCAGATTGTCTGCGGCGAGATAGGGTTGGGGAGTACCAGCATCTGCGCCGCCCTGCTTCATGATGTCGTGGAAGATACGGACTGGACGGTCGAGGACTTGGAGAATGTCTTCGGCCCCAAGATAGCGCAGATTGTGGATGGCCTGACGAAGATCTCGGGCGGCATCTTCGGCGACAAGGCGTCGGCACAGGCGGAGTCGTTCCGCAAACTGCTGCTGACGATGAGCGACGACATCCGCGTCATCCTCATCAAGATCAGCGACCGCCTGCACAATATGCGCACGCTGGGCTCGCAGCCGCAGCATAAGCAGTACAAGATAGCGGGCGAGACATTGTATATCTACGCGCCGTTGGCCTACCGGCTGGGTCTCAACCGCGTGAAGGAGGAGCTGGAGGAGCTGGGCTTCCGCTATGAGCAGCCCGAGGAGCACGACCGCATCTGCAAGATGATTGACGACGTGCGCCCGAACCTGGAGGCCGCCTACGAGCAGTTCATCATTCCCATCCGTCAGGAGCTGGATGCCTTAGGCTTCAAATACGACATCAAGGCACGAATCAAGCGGCCTTACAGCGTGTGGATGAAGATGCAGAACAAGCACGTGAAGTTCGATGAAATCTACGATTTGCTCGCCGTGCGCATCGTCTTCGACCCGCGTCTGCCCAAGAAACGCAAGGTGAAGGGCAAGGAGGTGGAGATGGATGACGACTATGTAAAGAAAATAGAGAAGTCCGACTGCCGGCATATCTATTCCGTCTGCACCAGCATCTACCGACCGCATCCTGCCCGCACACGCGACTGGCTGGACTACCCCAAGTCCAACGGCTATCAGGCGTTGCACACCACCCTGATGAAGCGCGATGAGGAGGATGACAAGACCGGCAAGAAAGGCCGGTGGATAGAGCTGCAGATACGCTCGCGCCGCATGGACGACATGGCCGAGCGCGGCTTTGCGGCCCACTGGAAATACAAGGAGGGCGCCAAGGACGACGAGGCCAAGGAGACGGAACTCGACAAATGGCTGCAGACCATCAAGGAGATCCTCGACGACCCGCAGCCCTCGGCCATGGACTTCCTCTCCACCATCAAACTCAACCTCTACGCCTCGGAGATCCTCGTCATCACGCCCAAGGGTGAGTTCAAGACAATGCCGGCGGACTGTACCGTGTTGGACTTCGCCTTCTCCATCCACACCTTCCTGGGCACGCATTGCATGGGCGCCAAGGTGAACCACGAGCTCGTGCCCGTGGACTACAAGCTGCAGAGCGGCGACCAGGTGGAGATCCTCACCTCCAGCACGTTGCGCGTGCAGCCGGAATGGGTGCGTTTCACGACGACGGCCAAGGCACGTAACAAGGTGGAGGCCGTCCTGCGACGCATGAAACGCGAGCGGCAGAAGAAGGGCGAGGAGCTGATGGAGGAATGGTGTGCGCAGCATGAGACGGAGATGACCAGCCAGCTGGTGGATGACCTCTGCCTCGTTCACCAGCGCGCGAGCCGCGAGGAGCTGTTCGAACAGATCGGTGCCGGCACCATTGTGCTCGACGACAAAGATGTGGAGGAACTGCAGCGCCTGAAGCGGAAGGGCGGCAAGGGCTGGCGTAAGTTCATCCCCTTCCTGAGGTCTAACAAGGATGCGGCAACGCCCGCTGCGGAGGCGCCTGCCGAGGAGGTGAAGATAGACCGCAAGAAGCCCGTGATACTGAACGAGGAGAATATGTCGCGCTACACGATGTGTCCGCATTGTCATCCCATCCCCGGCGACCAGGTGCTGGGCTATCTCGACAGCCAGAACCGCGTCATCATCCACAAACTGAAGTGTCCCATCGCCGATAAGCTCAAGAGCAGCGACGGCAACCACATCCTGTCAGCCAAGTGGAATACGCATAAGCTGCTGGAATTCAAAACTATTATACATATCGAGGGCTTCGACCGCGTGGGTATCATCAAGAGCCTGGCCGACGTCGTCACGCAGCAACTCAATGTCAACGTACACCGCCTGTGCATCGAGGCCCACGGCGACCTCTTCAGCGGTGACATAGAACTCAGCGTCCACGACACGGGTGACGTGGAAACCATTATCAAGAATCTCAAGAAAATTGCAGGGGTCGTGGAGGTGACGCGCGTCTCCTAAGGCGCAGGCGTCGCCCACGGCAACTTACACCAAAGCCTCTAATTCCTTGCGGATGGCCACCAGGTCGTTGCGCACGCTGGTGAGGCGCGCCAGCAGGTCGCCCGAACTCTTGGCACCCGAACGGTTGCGCTGGATGAGTTCGCGCGCGGAGGCCAGCTTCATGTTGCGGACCTTCACCAAGTCGTTCACCAAGCGTATTTCCTCGATGTCTTCCTTGGTGTACATACGCACATTGTTACCCCCCTTCTTCGGACGGATGGTGGGGAATTCCTTTTCCCAGTAGCGCAGAAGCGATGCCGGCAGTTTGAACATCTCGCTGACTTCGGCAATAGAATAATACTGCTTCAAGTCCTTGTTCGTATTCAGTGCCATAATGTCGTTGGTTTTAATTCTGTGGGCAAAGGTACAAAAAACTCCTCAAAGAAGAAGCATTTCGCGCTCTTTTTTCATCGCAACGTGTTTTTTGTCATGAATTTCATGGCTGCAGGGAACATTTTATAAAGGTTGGCGCGCGCGCGTGAACATTTTTTCATTTAGTTAGCACACGTCACGAATCCACCTCTGACGTGATGCTGTTATTTTTAGGTATTTATACGCTATTTTGGATTAAAACATTGGTCGTTTGAAAATATATACGTACCTTTGTCGCCGATCAAATATCGACAAAAGTTATTTTTAGACAATGAAAAGAACATACGAGAATCCAACGACGAAGGTAATCCTCCTTCAAGAAAGAGATTATTTGCTGAACGGCAGCGACGGTTTGAGCGGCGAGATTTCCGGCTACGGCAAGTCGAGTGGCGGCTTCAGCCAGAGTCAGAGTGATAGTGATGATGGAGAAGACTGATAATAGAGCTTACCCTAAACAATTATGAAACAGAACACACGATACATCATGAGCTGGTTGCTCGGCGGTTTGGTATTTGCCGGGGCAACGGCGTGCTCGAGTGACGATGACACGAAGAGCACCAAGGAAACGGAGAAAGCGCCTGTAGAGAATGAGGTGAAGGTGCGCCGACTCACAATCACGGAGGTAGAAGGCGATGCGGCCGATGCCAAGCAGGCCCTCACACGTGCCACGCTGGAAGAAAACGAAAGTGGGCTCGTGCCTTCATGGACGGCGGGCGACGCCCTGACGTACTGCAACCTGAGCAGGACAAAAGACGCTGATGGTGATGAAATCTACAGCGGAGGGCTGACGGCAGCCTCCACCGCTGCCGCCTCGCAGTTCACGGGCGACGTGACATGCTCCAAGAACGATTACCTGGCCGTGGTCTATCCTGCCACGACTTTCGAGACGAACAAGAGTTATACCATTTCGCTCTCAGGGCAGGACGGCACACTGAGCGGGCTCGCCACCAACTTCCACTATGTCTATGGCAAGGCGCATGTGACATCAGTGACAGAAACGACGGCCACGGCCGAGATGGTCAGGATGAAGAGCCTGCTCACGGTGTGCAAGTTCTCGTTCGTCAACAAGGACGGCGGG
>CAMVUB010000030.1 GCA_947170495.1 uncultured Prevotellaceae bacterium | reverse complement strand
GCATGGAGAAATACCTGAAGGACACCTACGGCATCACCGTCTATCAGGAGCAGGTCATGCTCTTGTCCCGTCAGCTGGCCAACTTCACACGCGGCGAGAGCGACACGCTCCGTAAGGCGATGGGTAAGAAGCTGAAGGACAAGCTGGACCACATGAAGCCACAGTTCATCTCGCAGGGCGAGAGCAACGGCCATGACCCGAAGGTGCTGGAGAAGATATGGGCGGACTGGGAGAAGTTCGCATCCTATGCCTTCAATAAGAGTCACGCCACCTGCTACTCATGGGTTGCCTACCAGACGGCATGGCTGAAGGCCAACTTCCCGTCGGAGTATATGGCGGCTGTCATGAGCCGAAGCCTCGATGACATCACCGAAATCACGAAGCTGATGAGCGAGTGTAAGTCGCTGGGCATTGATGTCCTGGGGCCCGATGTCAACCACAGCCGTCAACGTTTCAGCGTCGATGAAACCGGTGCCATCCGCTTCGGTCTGGGTGCCATCAAGGGTCTCGGCGAGAATGCCGTGGAGGCCTTGTTGAAAGAGCGTGAGGCAGGCGGCCCGTACAAGGACATCTTTGACCTGGTGCAGCGCATCAACATCTCAGCCGTGAAGCGCAACGGTTTGGAAAGCCTGGTGCTGAGCGGTGCCCTCGACAGCTTCAAGGAGATACGCCGCGAGCAGTATTTAGCAAAGAACATCAAGGGCGAGGTCTTCCTCGACACCCTCGTGCGCTTTGGCACTGCTTACCAAGAGGCCAAGGCTTCCGCAGAGAATTCCCTGTTCGGCGACTTCGCCAGCGTAGAGATTGCCACGCCGCCCATCCCACAGGAATATATAGAATGGAGCCTGCTGGAGCGTTTGAACAAGGAGCGCGACCTCGTAGGCATCTACCTCTCGGCACACCCCCTCGACGATTTCTCCATCATCCTGCAAGACGTGTGCAACACACCCTGCACCTCCCTAGGTGACCTCCAGGCACTCCTCGGGCAGGACATCTCCTTCGGCGGTATTGTGACGGCCGTGCGCCGTGGCGTAGGCAAGAGCGGACAGCCCTATGGTTTTGTCACCATCGAGGACTACAACGGCAGCTTCGAGCTCCCGCTATGGGGACAGGACTGGGCCAACTGGGGACGTTACATGGACGTGGGCAACGCCCTCTACATCACCGCCCGCGTGCAACCTCGTCGCTTCAACCCCAACAAGCTGGAGATTGCCGTAGGTAAGATCGACTTCCTCAACGATGTCAAGGACAGCCTCATCGAGAGCATCACCATTCAGATACCCCTCAATATGCTCAACGAGGACATCGTCGTGGCCTTTGAGGAGTTCAGCATTAACAGCCCTGGTCATGCGGCCATCTACTTCCACATCCTCGACCCCGAAGGCAAACAGCATGTGAAGCTACACTCCCGCAACCGGCAGATTACCGTCAACAAGCAACTCATCGACTTCATCAACAGTAAACCAGGGCTGAGCTATAGTATTAATTAAGAATTGAAAATTGATAATTTCGTTATCACGTTATTACGATATTACGTTATTACGACATGACGACACACTAAACTCTAAACCATAAACTCTAAACCTTACAACAATGGCATTAGCAATTACAGATTCCAGTTTCGACCAACTCCTTGCCCAGGGCAAGCCCATGGTCGTTGATTTCTGGGCCACCTGGTGTGGTCCCTGCAAGAAAGTAGGTCCTTACATCGAGGAACTTGCCGAGCAATATGGCGACCAGGCCATCATCGGAAAAGTCGATGTCGATGACAACGACGAACTCGCCATGCGCTTTGGCGTTCGCAACATTCCCACCATCCTGTTCATCAAGGACGGTCAGGTTGTCGATAAGCAGATTGGTGCCGCCGCCAAGAACGTCCTTGAGGACAAACTCAAGGCTATCTTGTAAGAATGAAAAATGAAAAATGAGAAAGTGAAAAATCATAGATTCCTTTCATTGGCATAAGGTAAAACTTATTTTTCACTTTTCATTCCTTCATTTTTCACTTAAATCGTAAATTTATGGAAGAAGATTTTCTTGAGCAGGCTGAGGACGACCTGAGAACCGTAGAGTTCATTAAGGCCTATCTCCCCCAGGACATCAAGGAGAAGTTCACCGACGATGACCTCTTCTACTTCATTGATGTGCTCGCCGACTACTATGTAGAGAGTGGCATCCTGGAGCAGGAGCCCGATGCCGACGGCTGCATCGACATTGACACCGACGCCATCGCACAGTACGTTGCCGAGCGTGCCCGCAAGGACAAGTACGGCACCTTCGATCCTGAAGACCTCGTGTGGGTCGTGCAGGGCGAACTGGAGTTCGGCGAACAGGAATAAAAAGCAATCATGGTTCCCAGCATAGCTATCATAGACGCCAATGTGCTTGAGGCCGCAGGGCTCAAATACATCCTCAACGACATCGTGCCCAAGGTGACGGTGAGCACGTTCAAGTCTGTCGCTGACCTGCAACAAGCCATGCAGGCAGGCGAACAGTTTGTGCATTTCTTCGCCTCAACGCAAGCCGTTGTCGAGGACTCGGCTTTCTTCCAGGCGCATGCACGTCAGACCATCGTGCTGACAGCCCAGTCCGCCAATGGCAACAAACTGCTGGGACATTTCCGTTGTCTATCTACCAATATGATGGAGCACGACCTCATCAAGGCCGTGCTCCATCTTCACCAAATGGCTCATGGGGGGCACGCTGGTGCGTCGCCGCACCACGGGAACCTCCCCGAGCAAGAAATTACAGGCCACGCCATTGAGATATCTCCTCGCGAGCAGGAAGTCCTGGCCCTTGTGGCACGCGGTTTCCTCAACAAGGAGATTGCCGACCAGTTGTGTATCTCACTGCCCACGGTCATCAGCCACCGCAAGAATATCTGCGAGAAGCTGCACCTGCGTTCCGTATCTTCGCTGACCATCTATGCCGTCACTCACGGCATCGTACGAATCGAGGAGATATAAGGAAAAGAGCGGCCTAAGCGGTCGCCCTTTCTGTTTTTAGAACTTCAGTCCTATCGTAAGACCCACCTGTAGCGGGCGGCAGCGCTGCGCGAATCCGATGCCTCGGCTCACGAAGTAGAAAGGTGTGTAGTTCTGGTTCGTGAGATTACTCCCCCACACATTCGCTGTGAACTTCTTATATTCCACACCCACGTGTGCGTTCAGCAATTGGTAGTATGGCTGTGAAGCGCTATTATCCTCAGTCCAGTAGATACGGCCCATGCCCGTGGTTCCCACGCCCACATTCATCGTCACGGCACCGACAGGGAAGAAGTAGTCCGCCGTGAAGGACATCGTATGCTGCGGAGCAAAAGGTATGTAGTTACCAGTGTAATCCGTTTCCACGCCGTTCACCATACCTGCATCATAATTCGTAAAGGTAGCGTGTGTGTAGCCATAGTTACCACTCAAACGCATGGGATTGCCGCCCACGGGGAACCAGCCGCTGATAGTCAGTTCACCTCCATAGCTGGCACTCTCACCTGCATTCAACACCTGACGGCCCAGACCGCTACCTGCCACAAAGCGCGTAATCTGTTGGTCATGGACGATATTGTAAAACAGGGCAGCCTGGATGTTTAGATGCTGTTCAAGGAAGGAGAGATGGGTACCCACCTCGAAGTTCCAGCTGGTCTCTGGGTCATAGGTGGTCAGGCTCTCAGGGGAGGGATTCTCACTTGGGGCCGGCGTGGTACGACTCATGGACGGCCCCAGCACGGGATCTGCTAACATCGTGCGCTGGAGGTCGTTGCGCATACTGGTCTGAATGAGATCGCTGAACATCTGGAAGTTGTAGCCTCCCGAGCGCATACCGCTGGCTGCGGAGGCATATACGAGCTTGGCATCATCCTCGGGATCGAAACGGTAGCTAATCGTCGCTTTCGGGAGTACACGCAGCTGGTCATCGCTCATGCTACCTTCATAGCCAGAGTAAGATGAGATATCTTGGTTGATATCGGGAGCTGGAATACGCGGTCCATGCGTCATCCAGAAATGCGCGTTGAGGGTTGCGCCCGTAGCATAGTTCATAGAGCGATGCTCGTAATCTACACGTACACCTGCCGTGATATCCAAGCCTCTTGTGAACAGGTCTTTGAAACGCAGCTGTCCGAAGGCGGCTGCATTCGTCAGTGGAGTCTCGAAGTCTCCACTCACCACCAGCTCGGGGTCTGTGACCGTCAACGCCATCTTCATGCCCATACGTGCGAATGCGGGACTATTGTTAGCGGCATCCATTCCGACATTGATGCCCGGTTGTATCATTTGCGCAATGCCGTCAGCACCAAAGGTTACAGGGGCATTGGTCTTCAGCCACTGATGCGCCACGTATGCTCCTGCCGTCCAATCGAGCCATTTCAGGCTGTTGCCTTTAATGACCAACTCTTCAGAGAGGGCGCTGCTGCGCTGCCGCTGCTGCAAACGGAAGATGTCGGCAGGCGAGTAGTCCTGATCCATGTCCATGCGGTCCTTCAAGTACTGGAAGGCCGTCACAGAGGAGAGTGTGAAATGCTTCTGCTGTGTCTCCAACTTCAGCGAACTGTTCAACAAACCACGTTTGTAACCTCCCAGCATCCCACTCTCGATGCGGCCGTTAATGGTGTTCTCGTAGTCGTAGGCATTTTCGTCAGAGTACTCTGCAGAGGTCTGAAAGTCCAGCAGGAAGCGGGGCGTGCGCGTATATGTCAGTCGCACCTTGCCGCCGCCGGCCTCGCTGCCATTGCTGCGAGTGTCCAGATAGTCGTTGCGGTTGTAGCCTGCATCGCCGCGGTAGAAGGCGCTCACGGAGAGACCCAACCCTTCAGTGAGGATATGGCTGTGACGGGCATAGGCATTACGCATCCAGTCGCCGGTGGAACCGCCCACGCGAATGGTGGTCTGCGTACCTTCCTGCAGGGGTGAAGGTGTGAACACACGTATGATACCACCCATCGCATTACGACCATAGAGCGTCGATTGCGGCCCGCGCAGCACCTCGACACGCTCGGCATCGGCCAACGAGAAATCGAAGGAGCTCTTTTCCATCAATGCCACGTCATCCACATACAATCCCACCACGGGAGTGTTGGCACGCGAACCCACACCTCTTATATATATCGCGGGCGTGAGGCGCGAGCCATATTCCGGATAGAACAGATTGGGCACGCACTGCGACAGCGCCTTCAGAGTCTCGCGACCACTCTTACGCTGCGAGGCCATCAATAGCTTCTCACCACTGACAGGTTGCGCCGCAAGGCCGCTGAAGTGCTTCATATCGCCGCCGACCACGACCTCATTCAGCTCCGTCAGCTGTACGGAATCCGCTGGCAATGTATTCTCATCGTCAGCCTCCGTCACCATCGCCGAAGCCGTCATCGCGCACGACAGCATCATCGCACCGACAGCCACATTTTGTAATCTTAGACAAAACCTTTTCATATATCGTTGTTGCTTGTGTTTTGCGGCTGCAAAGGTACGACATTTTTCCACGCCCATCAATCCCCATTTATGATGAAAAAGCGGGGCGACCGTATGGCCGCCCCGCCTTATCGGGGTTGTGATGATTGCGAGGTTATCGCAACATCATTGTTTGCTTACTTGAAGGACACCTTGGATAGCTTTCTTACGTTCGGCCATCTGAAAGTGAACTTTCATGGCACTCACTTAAACGAAACCTTCTTGCCGTTGACGATGTAGATGCCACCCTTCACCATCTTCTCCACCTTGCGGCCAGAGAGATCGTAGATAGCACCTACATTCTTGACACCCTTCACGTCCGTGATGGCTGTGGGAATCGTCGAGAGGCTATAAGTGACATCCTTGAAGGACAGCCAGCTGATGTTGTTCTCTGCAGCGACCTTCAACTTAATGAAGAGCTTACCGTCCTCACCGATGACACCTGTAGCGGTGTACTTCTCAACAGAGAACTGTGAGTCGCCAATGACATCGCCTTCGGTGACATCAACAGGTTCGCCATCGTTCACCTGCAGGGTGATACCGGTAGCATCGGCAGCAGCAACGCCATTCTTAGCGCGAACGCGTACCCAGATGTCCACTTCGGCAGTCTCACCAGCCGTGAGGCCAGAAATGGTAGCCTTCAGTGTTGCCTCACCGAGGGAATCACCGTCACCCGTCCAGTATTCGAAGAACGGAACCTTGAAGTCGGAGCCGTCGGTGTAGCCCTCCATGGACCACATGTTGATGTAGAGCTTGGTGTCAAATTCATGAGCCTGTACTTCATCGACGGTCCATGCGGAAAGCAGGAAGTCATCGGTGGTGTTAGCCCAATGCCAGGTGTCAACACCCATGATGTAACGAGAAGGCAGGATGTCCTTGCGCAGCGAAGCAGCTTCTTCGTCAGTCAGAGTGCCATCCTCATACTTAGCCGTCCACGTTGCGTGAGCGGTGGTGTAGGTCTCGTAAGCCTCAGCGGTATAGACGTTGGTGTTAGCCAGCACTTCATCGACATCGTCGAGCAGCGACTTAGCACTTGCGTAAGCAGCGATAGAAGCCTTAGCTGCCTCTACAGCCGTCAACAGAGCAATCACATCGCCAGCTTCCTTAGCGGTAGTGATGGCAGCCGCAGCAGCGTTGCTCATCTTACCCTCAGGAATCACTACATCGTCAATGTTGGGCAGACCTTCTACGTAGGTCAGGCGGAAGTTGTCCACCTTGTACCAGTAGTAGCCACTCTCATTGAACGAGCCGTCAGCGTTACCACCGATAGCACCGATGGTAGCGGTACCGTCGAGGACGTAGAACTGCAGGGAGCCCTCGGCGAACTTGCCAGCTGTCTCGCTGCCGAAAGCATCACTGTGCTCACCATTGGCAAGCAAGTACAAGCAAGGCTGATTACCGGCTGTGATAGCATCATTAGCCATCAGCGCCTTCAGTTCATACAAACCATTGGGCAGACCTGTCACCTTCTGGGTGATGGGGATACCCTGCCACCATGTGTTGAACAGATAGTCGCCATCGCAACCCTCGGTCGTGTAAGTAGCATTGCTGTTGGGCTTAACACCAGTATCTGAGCTGCTACCTACGGTCCAACCTGTCAGGTCACCAGTCTCGAAGCTGGGGTTCGTGATGAAGCTGGTAGCATCTTCGCCAGGATTCAGAGGTTCGGGCTCGGGCTCGGGCTCAGGCTCAGGATCGCCAAGGCGATAGAGCGTCCAAGCACCGATGACAGTGTAGTCAGACTCTGGTGTGCCGGTTCTGTTGATACCGATGGTAACAGCACCGTCGGCAGGCAGGTTGAACTCAACCTCATTGACATACTTGCCAGCCTCGAACCAAGCCTTCACGGCATTGCTGCTGTTTGGTACCCACAGGTCATTCACCTGGACAGCACCTTCAGCTGCAAGGTTTGTCTCAGAAGCGCCATCATAGCGGTTTTGAACTTTTGCGCTTACGGTCTTCTCACCTACGGTAGCATACAGCTGAAGCAGTTTAGTGTCAGTACCGCCAGCAATAGCAGCAGCTTCAGCAGCCTCGTCGCCACCATAGCGATAAGCTGCCTGCGCAGTTACCATATACTTACCTGCGGGCAGATTAGCGATGGTCTGCTTGAAGTCGAATGCTGCTGCACTTCCAACCTTCACGATTCCGCTACCGTCGATACCCTTCGTGCCAGTAGCGTCGAAGCCACCTTCACCTGTCAGGTCTGCATTCACGATGCGGTCGGTGTAGTCGTTAGGATCTACAGGAGCGACATACTCTGCAATCAACCAGTCAACGTTACCATTGCTCGTCTGCTTGTCAGCGTAACAAGTACTGCCTGCAGTCTTTTCACCAGCGTTGGTACCAACGAAGCGACCAACCGTCACGAGGTTATTGATGCGATATGCACCTTCACCCAAAGCGGTGAATGTCCAAGCGGCCTTCTTCTCAGCAGCAGTGGACATAGTCCAAGCGTTACCGCCAGCCAGACCTACGAAGAGCGTTTCATCTTCGTTGGCAAGGTAGTACTGACCAGCATTCTCCGTAGCGATGAACTTCAGGGCCGTAGCCTCCTCAGCAATGGTGATGCCCTCTCCAAGATTCATGTAAAGAGGATTCTCACCATCCAGACGGAGTTGGAAAGTATAGAGCTTGTCTGCATCAGGAGCGTTGAAGGCAGGTGCGAACGCAGCAACAAAAGCATTGAGAGCTTCCGTGGCTGTATTGAGGCTTTCCTTTGTAGCCTCAGCATCGTTGAGGGCGTCCGTTGCAGTCGCGATGGCATTTGTCAGAGGAGCCATCTCGCTCTCAGGATACATGAATAGGTCCTCGCCGACAATGTACTTTGCTTTCTCAGCCTGAGCAGCCTCGATAACCTTCTGGAGTTCGAGCTTAGCAGCCTCCACACCAGGAACCTTCACGAACTGTACATTGTCGAGGAAGAAGTCGGAACGACGCTGACCACGTGGAGCTAATGTGATAACCACCTTAGCGCCGGCTGCGACAGGCTCGTCAAGCGTGAAGGATGCCGTCAGTGTGCTCCATTCAGCGTCATTGAAGTAAGTAGCGTCAGCAGAACCGCCCTGGACACCTGCAGCTGCAGGAGAGGTCTCGGAACCAAGAATCTCTTCGCCATTCACAAGTGCAATGGTTACCTTCGTATTCTCATTCTGCTGATTATCCCAGCTGTAGTGCTGTTTGTAGTCCACCGAGAGGGTGTAGTCACCAGCGGGTATCTCAGCAAGAGCATCAGATGTGAGTGTAACAGTCGTAGAACCATTATTCCATCCGTGACGCACAAAGAGTGAGTAGTCACCCTCACTCGGATCGGATGTGCCGAACTGAGATGTGGTGCTTGTAGAACCTGCAGGACGGAGCTCAGTGTTGTTGTAAGAGCCATCAATAACCTCTGTCCAGCCAGTCATCTCAAGAGCACCATTCGATGCAGCCTTCTCGCCATCAGCCTCGAAGCTTGCATTTGCAACCTCGGGAGCGCCAGGAGCGTAAGTGATAACAAGCTTAGGAGCGTTCTCTGAAGCCTTACCTGCTACATCGCCGCTACCAGGATTGTTGGTGAACTTGAAGATAGCGAACTTCTGACCTTCAGCAACAAGAGCCTTGAGTTGCTCTGTTGCATCGATGTTGAATTCCTGCGAAGAAGCCTTCGGGAACGATACAGACTGGATAGTCGTTGCTGGTAGGTTTACCTTAGCATCACCTGCTTCCATTGCTGTATAGTCAAGCGTGCTACCAACATTCACAATCATAACGTCTGTGTTGCGGGCATTACGTGACTCACCGATACCTGTGAAGGTCAGGATTGCTTCTGTGATTTCAGCATTTGCGGGAAGAGTTTCGAATGAGAACTCTGCATAAGCAGCACCCTGCCAAGCTGAACTGAACTTGCTATTATTTACATGTTCTGCTTCAGCATCCACCTTACTGATATAAACATTTGCATCGCCTTCGCAGTAAGAAGAAGCGGTGTGCACAAGAGTTGCATCAATAGTTGGTACTACGATGGGTTCATCTTCGATTTCCTTGAAGGTGAACAGCACATTCACATCGGCTGCGGGCATGATGATGGTACCAGTGAGGGTTTCCATGTCAAGGGATTCCCAGTCGATGGTCTGGTCATCGCCATAGGTGACATGAACCTCATCAACCATATAACCCTCATCGGGAGTAACCTTGATGGTCACCGTTGCACCGGCCTCAGCCGTCGTGGGATCTGCCACCACGGTTCCATGTTCTCTTTCAACGACAACGACATTGTAGGTCGTGGGAGCGGGAGCTTCAGACTTTTCAAGGCAAACAAGACGGAAGCGTGTGAACGACATCCAGTTGTACTGATTGGAAGTTACGCCCTGAACGCCAATTGCAACTTCGCCGTCCTCGGTTACTACAAACTCGAGACTAGCATCGTTCCAGCCACGTCCGAACAGACCGCCAGAGGCTCCGAGAGCAGGAAAACCTATCTCTTCATCTCCAGCAAACAATTTCAATTCAACGTCGCCAGAAGCACGACCAGAAGCAGAGATCATGTACTTACCAGCAGGCAGAGAGATGTTCTGCTTAAGGGAAACGTCCCAAGCACTGTTACCCCAGTCGCCACCGTCGAAATATTTGTAATTCTTACCTCCTCCATCGGTCAAAGGCTCACCATCAAGCACTTTCAGTTCACCACCAGAGCCTTCTCCAAGGACTACTGCCCAAGGTTCGGCAATTGCCTCTTCAGCGTTCGGGTTTACAATCTTATCAGTTTCGTTTGTAGCACCCTCAACGCCTTCAGCCAGAGCGTGAGAGTCGGCAAGCTGACGACAAGCGGCATAAAGCGCCTCAACCTTTACCTTAGCATCGGCAGCGCTGGTAGCTTCGGCGGCCTGTGCAGTGGCTGCGGCAGTTTTCTTTTCTGCAGAAGCGTATGGGTATCTGTCAGCAGAAGCGTAGTTCACCATCTTCAAATCTGCCAGTTCGTCGTAAGCAGCCTTCGCTCCAGTGAAGGTGTTTGTTGCTGAAGTCAGACCTGCAATGGCTGCCTTATAAGCATCCACAGTTTCTTCCACTGTACTGTAGGTCTCAACAGCGCTCTGCAAGGCGGTCCTCTCTTCACCGGTTACAGCGGCATAAGTCTCGTCATCCAGAGCCTTCTTGGCATTGGAAAGAGCGGTATCGTATGCAGGAGCAAATTCCTCGGCAGGAATCTCACTGCCGAGATATGACAGACGGAAGTTGTCAAAGATAACCCACTGATGAACAGCAGTACCCTTTGCGCCAACTGTCAGCTGACCATTCTCAAAGACAGTTACCTCAATAGGTTCGATGGTGTACTGTCCAGCAGAGAACGACTTGGAAGCATCGGTCATACTGCCCTCAGAACCTGTCTTTGCTAGGAAGTTTGCCGTCTTGTCGTTAGCATAGAAGACAGGAAGGTCCTCGGTAGCGCCATCATCCTGACGATAGAATCCCTGGGCTGTCATCTTATACTTACCTGCAGGAGCATTGGCCAGTGTCTGGCTCAGCGTGAAGGTGGAGTGATAAGACTCAGCACAGTTGTTGCCAACAGAACCATTATTATCCTCACCACCAGAGAGGTTCTGGTTGCTTGCTACCATAGTCCATGCACTCTTACGCAGGTCATTGCGACCGAAGTTAGCATCCTGGATAAGGAATGTTGCATCTACAGGGGTCTCAGCGGTAGCTGCTGCTAATTCGGCAATGCGGTCTGCCAGAGTCTTCAGTGTCCACTTTGCGGCATCAACGGTAGCGTCAGCAGTCAAAGTGACAACACCATTCTCACCGGCGGTCAGGAAGTTCGTTCCATTGCTGATGGTATAGACACCTTCACTGACCTCATTGAATATCCAGCCCATAGCAGCGCCGTCGTTCCATTCACCATTGAGGTAGTGGTTGTTGCCGCCATTGGAAACCTGAGAGTCCAGAGTGTACTTGCCATCGGCATAGGTGATGGTGTAGTCCAGGCCATCGGCATTGACTACAGCGTGAGTACCCCAGCTTCCACCAGCTGCAAGGTATTTGCCAGTACCTACATTGTTAATGTAGTACTTGCCGTCGGCAAACAGCTGGGAAGGTGCCAAAGCCTCGCCTAGGACATACTTCGTTGTTGCCGTAGTAGCCCAAGCCCCCATTCCCACGAGCGCGAAGAGCGCTACAAGGAAGAGTTTTAGCTTAGAATAGAAATGTTTCATAAAAAGATTTTGTTAAATGAATAAAAAAGGGAATATTTCGGGCACAAAGATACTGCTTTCTTGTGACGCGGCAAGCAAAATGATAAAAAATGTACGCGCGCACATATATAAACAACAGCGGGGCGACCGTTGGGCCGCCCCGCCTTATCAGGGTAATGATGGTTGCGAGGTTATCGCAACATCATGGTTTGCTTACTTGAAGGACACCTTTTTGCCGTTGACGATATAGATGCCACCCTTCACCATCTTCTCAACCTTGCGGCCGGAGAGATCGTAGATGGTACCTACATTCTGAGCACCCTTGATATCCTTGATGCCGACAGCTTTCTTGTAAGCTGCGATAGCATCTGCGTTAATACCGAAGTAGATGTCGTCAGTCATCCTTGAATTGGAAGTCTGAGTGATGTGGAAGACAGGAGTGTCATTCTCACTGGCCTGATAGCCACGGAGAGATACCTCATAGCTGAGAGAATACATACCCTGCTGAGCAGTGGCAGTGCCATCGAAGGTATAGCTCAGCGCACCTGTTTCGTCAGATGTTACGACAACGTCTTTAATCGTGAGCTCAGGAATAGGCATTCCAACAGGCCATGTGAAGCCGTTCTTGAAGATGATGTCCACCTTGTTCTCACCGGCCTCTGCGATAGCGAGGGTCTGGTCTGTAACTGTGGTCTCACCCATCTGAGCGCCTGCGGCGTTCGTGACGGTCTGCTCGATGACGCCCTGATACTCTGTAGGAGCAACCTTGAAGACAACGGTGATGGTGACATCGCCAGCAGGCATCGTGAAGGATGCCTGATCGCCCTCTTCGGGTTCCTCGAACTCATGCTTCTCTTCGCCGACAGTCCAGTAAGCCTCATCGACCATGTAGCCCTCATCAGGTGTTACGGTTACAGTGACCTTTTCACCTTCGGCGGCAGTGGCCTTATCAGCCTCTACTGTACCGTTCTCGGCAGGAGTGACGGAGATCGCATAGGTGGTGGGTTCTACGCCCTTCTCTAGGCATACCAGGCGGAAGCGAGTAAATGACATCCAGTTGTGGACAACGCTGGTCACACCCTGAACACCTATTACAACATCGCTGGCCTTGTCTAACTCAAATTCCTTGCTAGCATCGTCCCAGCCGCGTCCGAAGAGGCCGCCAGTTGCTCCGATAGCAGGAATGGCTGTCTTCTCTTCACCGACCAACAACGACAGCTGCACGTCGGCAGAAGCACGGCCAGAAGCAGTAATCATATACTTACCAGCAGGCAGGTTGATGGTCTGCTTCAGAGCTACGTCCCAAGCATTGGCACCCCAGTCGCCGCCGTCGAAGTACTTATAGGTGTTGCCCTCGCCATCGGTCAAAGGCTCACCGTTAAGAATAGTCAGGCTACCGCCTGAGCCTTCACCCTTCACAACGGTCCAAGGCTCTGCAATGGCCTCTTCAGCATTCGGGTTCACAATATGGTCGGTCATATTGATAGCACCCTCAACACCCTCGGCCAGAGCGTGTGAGTCGGCATATTTACGGAAGGCCGTCCAGATAGCGGCCGTCTTCTCCTGAGCATCTGCAGCGGAGGTGGGCTCTACAGTCAGAGTTGCTTCTGCAGCGGCCTTCTTGTCGGCATCGGCATAAGCATAGCTGCGCTCAGCATTGGCTGCCTTGGCAGCAACCAGGGCATCGTAGTCAGCCTTGGCACCAGTGAAGGTTGTAGTGGCAGCTGTAAGGGCAGAGATGGCTGCCTTGTAAGCATCAACTGTCGCTTCCACTGTGCTGTAGGTCTCAATAGCCGCAGCCAAAGCTGTCTTCTCCTCGCCGGTTACGGCGGCATAAGTCTCGTCATCCAGAGCCTTCTTGGCATTGGAAAGAGCGGTATCGTATGCAGGAGCAAATTCCTCGGCAGGAATCTCACTGCCGAGATATGACAGACGGAAGTTGTCAAAGATAACCCACTGATGAACAGCAGTACCCTTTGCGCCAACTGTCAGCTGACCATTCTCAAAGACAGTTACCTCAATAGGTTCGATGGTGTACTGTCCAGCAGAGAACGACTTGGAAGCATCGGTCATACTGCCCTCAGAACCTGTCTTTGCTAGGAAGTTTGCCGTCTTGTCGTTAGCATAGAAGACAGGAAGGTCCTCGGTAGCGCCATCATCCTGACGATAGAATCCCTGGGCTGTCATCTTATACTTACCTGCAGGAGCATTGGCCAGTGTCTGGCTCAGCGTGAAGGTGGAGTGATAAGACTCAGCACAGTTGTTGCCAACAGAACCATTATTATCCTCACCACCAGAGAGGTTCTGGTTGCTTGCTACCATAGTCCATGCACTCTTACGCAGGTCATTGCGACCGAAGTTAGCATCCTGGATAAGGAATGTTGCATCTACAGGGGTCTCAGCGGTAGCTGCTGCTAATTCGGCAATGCGGTCTGCCAGAGTCTTCAGTGTCCACTTTGCGGCATCAACGGTAGCGTCAGCAGTCAAAGTGACAACACCATTCTCACCGGCGGTCAGGAAGTTCGTTCCATTGCTGATGGTATAGACACCTTCACTGACCTCATTGAATATCCAGCCCATAGCAGCGCCGTCGTTCCATTCACCATTGAGGTAGTGGTTGTTGCCGCCATTGGAGACCTGAGAGTCGAGAGTGTACTTGCCGTCGGCCATCTTGATGTCGTAGTCCAGACCATCGGCATTAACTACGGCATGAGTACCCCAGTTAGAACCTGCTGCCAGATATTTGCCAGTACCGACATTGCTGATGTAGTACTTGCCGTCAGCAAACAGACGGAAATATTCATAGAGAGCAGCCATGGCATCCTTAGAATCGAAGTCCGTAGCCTCGATGATAGCATTCGAGTTACCTGCATCGATAGTACTCCAGCCGTCAATGAGGATCTTTGTACCACTCACATTGATATTGTGGTTGGCATCGAACGAGAAGAACCAGGGATAGTCCTCATTGCCTGTTGCACTGATATTCACAGGCACAGGACTGCCGAACGTGTTGTCCGGATTCAGGAACTTCTTGGCATTGACACTGTAGATGAAGTACTGGCCCTCCATCTGCAGAAGAGCAAACTGTTCACAGGTTGCATCGGGCAAGAACTTCTTTGGAGTCATTGCTGTTTCGCCGTTATTAACATTCCATGTGCCACGTGCATTGGTGATAACATAAGCTTTGGCATTGCTGAGGTTTGCCAAGTCTGTCACCTTGTTGGTGTATGTGATGGGTGTTGCCAAAATAGCGAGAGCGTCTGTAGCATCGAAATCTGCTGTAGCCTCAATCGTATAAGCATTACCCTCATCTACCGTGGTCCAATTATTGATAATCAGGCCTGGGGCGTAACCGGAGCTGATATTGATGGCATTGTTTCCATAACGAAGCTGGAATTTACCACCATCCAATGCTACGAAGCTGATGGGCGTGGGAGCATAGTTTGAGGCATCACCCGTGTCTTGGATGAAGCGACCTGCTTCAACACTCCACAAATAGTAAGCATCATTGTAGGAGATGATAGCGAAGTTGGACGCGGTGAAGTCCTTGGCTGTAGAAACCAGCTGACCATCAGAAACGCCCAAAGCACCACGAGGAGTTGTCAGTGCGTAAGCTTTGTCGTTGCTAATGTTGAAGTTGGGGTTCGGAGCTATGTCCAGTTCAATCTTCTGGATCAGCAAGCCACTTGCATTTGCACCAGTTAGAGTAAAGGAAGTGGAGGGATTTGAGAGTTCGGAAAGCACTAACTCTTCATAGTCTGCCGTGCCAAATGTCTTCTCAGTCTCACCTGCAGTGATTGTCTGTTCTGCGGAATTTCCCTTTGCAGTAATCGTGCAGGAAGTGATGATGTAATTGATGGGGACTGAAATCGTATAGGTACTAGAACCTGCTGAGCCACTATGCCATAAGAAAGTCTCGGTGACACGCTTGTCCATATTATTGGCGCCAGTAGTCACTGTCACAATAGGATTGGTGTTCGAGGTCCACTCTTTGACATAGTTGTTAGCACTTGCAGCATAAGCACCTTCGCTTGCCACCAGTGTAACACCAGAAACAGGAGCAGCCTCAACGAAGGTAGCGGAAACTGTGACATCGTCGGCGGGCATCGTGAAGGTGCCATCCTCTGCAACCAGCACAACCTCATCGATGGTCTTACAAGTTACAGAGTAGCTCTCCAACGCATAGCCCTCGGCGGGAGTAGCGGTCAGCTGAACCTTCTCACCGGCTTCTGCGCTGGTGGGCTCTGCAGCAACCGTACCGTTCTCGAGACCTTCAGCAATGGAGACAGTGTACAATGTGGGAGCTACATATTCTGCAATAGCCCACAATGCCTTGTCGCTAACACCCTTGTCTGCATAGCAAGAACTACCCGCATCCGTATTGTCAACACCGATGTGCTCGTTGGGGGCACTGGCCTTTGCGATGGTGTAGTAGCCATCAGCAAGTGCTGCAATAGTCCAAGAATAGGGTTCTGCTGTAGCGCTCATGGTCCAGATGTCCTTACCTGTTCCTGTGCAAGCGACGTAGGAATCACCATCCTTGAGGGCATAACCACCGCCATTATCAGGAACGAAGGAGAATCCCTTTGCTTTAGCAGCAAGCTTAATGCCATTGTCGATGACCATGTAATTGCCACCATCCTTCAGCTGGAAGCTATACAGTTTCTCTGTATCGGGAAGGTTCTGTACAGCCTTAACAGCTGCAATTTCCTCAACTGTCTTAGCGGCTGCCAAAGCAGCAATAGCATCTAATAAAGCTTCATTGCTGTACTGGAAGAGATCGTTTCCACGAGGAAGAGCCTCCAACTCAGCAGCCTTCTTCTTGCGTGCTGCATCAAGTTTGATAGCCTCATATTCTTCAGCTGTCACCAGCTTCAAATGGCTGACATAGATAGCAGGAGTGTTGTTTGCACCTATATTATTGGAGCCCGTACCATAACCTAAGCTGATGGTTACAGACTGCGCCTCGGCCAATGTGAAGGGGATGCCGTGAGTGGTCCAGGCACTCTTGCCATTCATCCACTCTGTAAAGTCATCAGTATAAACCGTTTCGCCCACAGTTACCGTAAAGCGATTCTCATATTCGGCCTTTGTCGTTGCGTCATTGACATTCTCCACGTCATAAACAAGCGAATAAGAACCTGCAGGAATCTCTGCCGTAGTCTGTGTATAAGATGCAAAGTTCGTATTCCAACGACATTCGAAACCTGCCGCATACTCTGTGGTCAAATGGGTGTCATCGGCTGTTGGGGCTGCAAAGCGAACCATCTGCTCACCGCCAATTTGATACATTCCCAGATCTCTATATTCGCTAGAGACAACTGCCGTCCAACCCTCAGCAGAGGAGAAGTCGGCATTCTGGATGTACACAGGAACATACTCTTTAATATCTGCAGCCGAACGGGGGGCGATTTCGAGCGTTGTGTTGTGAAGAATCACAATACCCGTGATATCGTAAGCCTTATCAGCCTCAGGCGTTCCTGCACTGAAATTATCGTAATAGGTAATCTCATTTACGCCATCACTCAATTTTCCATCAGCAAAGGTTACATTCTTCAGTGTTACCAAAGTACTCTGATTAGCAGCTGTGATGGCATCAATGGTCTTCACTGTAGGAGTCAACTCTGTTGTGGTAATCGTGAGTCCTTCCTTGGTAAAATTGGTAATCTCGGTTTTACCCTGATATAGGACGAGCTTGGCATTGATGGTACCATTGAGTACCTGACCAGCCTCCAATCCATGATTAGAGGTATAGACGAGCACGCCATAGCCATCAGCATCAGCCAGGTAAGCATTGCTTCCCTTTACCGCTGTGACAAACACATCCGTAAACTTAATTGCAACGGGAGTGCTCGTCGAGGTAACAGCCTCTTGCAAAGCCTGCAGGGAGGTGTAAGGAGCAGCCGTTACCGACAATATATAGCTGGCTGTGCTTCCTTTGTAGGTTTCATTGCCTGCATAAGTGGCCTTGATGGTCGTTGTGCCAGCAGCCAGGAGGTTGATGTTACTACCTTCGATGGTAGCAACGCCTGTATTGGTGCTAATCCATTCGATGGCAGCGCCTTCAACAGCGGCATCACCAGCCTTCACTGTAGCTGTAGGCAGGGCTATTGTAGCGCCCACCTCACCATTGGTGGCATAACCCTCGCTCAGCTCAATAGTAGTAGCCGTACGAGTGTCTTCCTGACTGGCGACTTTTTTGTAGAGTTGGATAGCATCCTGGCCACTCTTGTAATAACGAAAACGTGTCTGATTAGAGGATTTGTTATAACGCAAAGTGACAGATTGAGTTTCATTAACAGCCACTGATACCACAGCATTTCCGCTGTCGTCTATCGAAAATGAATGCTTGATGATGTCATCAGAAGTAGACAAACCATTGGCATAGGATGATTGACCAATGTACTTACCACTAGCTGATTTCAGTGAGCCTTCTGACACTTTTATAGTAAACGTGGCCGCGTCAATGGTTTCTGATGACGCAATAGTGCCATCAGTTATTGTCACGGCCACAGTGTTACCCACTGCATCAAGTGTTTCCAACGCGCCATTGAAAGCAACGTTCCCGGCCTCGTAAACAATCAGGTATTCGCCATCCGTTATATCCTCAGTGGCGGTAACCTTCTGATAATTGTCTGCAAAAGCCGTTCCACTCAATACCATCAGCATACTGATGAGAGAAAGTAAGAACTTTTTCATTGTGATTTGTTTTTGATTTAGTTTAGTTTTCCTTGCCGCCGGCTTGTGGGCGAGGGAGTAAGAATGGTAAATGGGTCGCGGTTGCAAGCCGTTTACAGCCTTCCAGTCTGAGTGGTAAAGCCAGCCGCGTTAAGAGTTCTGTCTTTTCTTCTTTTGGTAAATGATTGAATACGTAAGTTTTAGTTAGTGAATAAATATGGTGAATTGTGTGATTTCACATCACAGCAGGGCATAATACGCCCCATATCGGGGACAAAGTTAACGAATTGTTGGGAAACAGCAAGGAAAATGAGCAAAAAAATGATGCAACGAAAAAAGTTTTGTGAAAAAACCTACGAACCCTCCCCCGTTTGATGTGCATCTGACCCGTTTGCGAAGCTCTTTCGGAAGGTTCGTAGGGTTTTCCGCAAAAATAATTTTCTGCAAACGAGCAACACCTATTGCAAAATACTTTATCAAGCATGAGAAAACATTTTCTCACACGTGATAAACATTTTTCTCACGCGTGATAAACGCGATAAGACCACGGTCCTATGACCTTAAGACCGCGGTCTTATGACATTAAGACCACGGTCTTATTGCCCGAAGATTAGTAATCTTACGGGCTTAAGATTATGCATCTTCAGCATCGAGCCTCCTCATCTTCGGGTTGGAACATGGAGAAGAAGGGGAGGTAGGGAGCCACACGGTTGGCGGCAAAATAGCGGATGCGGTGGGGAAGGCGGAGCCAATGGGAAGAAGAAGGATGAAGGTTGAGGGATGAGGGTTGAGGGGTGAGATCACCCTTAAACTCCTTAATTTGCAGATAGAGGAGGATGGCGGCGTTGAGGGAGGCGAGGAAGTCGCTGACGGGCAGGGAGAGCCAGATGCCATCGAGTTGGGAGAGGCCCAAGGAAGGCGTAATCTGCGGCAGGATGAGCAGGGCGGGCACGAGGAAGATGAGCTGACGTGTAAGGGACATATAGATACTCTTACCTGCCTGACCGATGCTCTGGAAGAAGTTGCCCGTCACCATCTGGAAGCCAATGATGGGGAAGAGGGCCATATCGATGCGCATACCATGGGCTGCGATAGCGATCAGTTCTTCGTCAGTAGTGAAGAATTTCACGATGAATTCGGCAAAAAACTCGCATAAAAGGAAGCCCGTAGTCATCACGATGGTGGCATATCCGATGGTCTTATAGAGCACTTCCTTGACGCGATCCTGCAGCTGCGCGCCGTAGTTGTAGCCCGCGATGGGTTGCATACCTTGGTTGAAGCCCATGACAATCATGGCGAAGAGAAAAAGGACGCGGTTGACGATACCATAGGCACCTACGGCCAGGTCACCGCCGTACTCCACCATGCCACGGTTGATGAGCAACACGACGAGGCACGAGCAGGCATTCATCAGGAAGGGCGAGAGGCCGATGCTGAGGATGCCCGCCACGATGGGCAGCTTCAGGGACAGCGTATCCCTGCGGATAAAGACCACTTCCACAGGGCGCGAGAAGATCCACAGCTGCCAGCACAGCGACACGCACTGCGAGATGACGGTGGCGATGGCGGCACCCTTGATGCCCATGTCGAGCGCGTAAATGAAGATGGGGTCGAGGGCGGTGTTGAGGAGCACGGTGAGGATGGTGGCGGACATCGCCGTGCGGGGATGCCCCGCCGAGCGCAGGACGGCATTCAGACCGAAATAAAGGTGCGTGAAGATATTGCCATAGAGAATCCACTCCATGTACTCGCGAGCGTAGGGCAGCGTCTGGTCTGAAGCGCCAAAGAAGCGGAGGATAGGGTTCAGAAATGCTAGGACAGCGACCATAAAGAAGAAACCGATGAGCACATTGAGCGTCAGGCAGTTTCCGAAGTAATGCTGTGCTTCCTCGCGATTTTTCTGGCCCAAACGCACACTGATCATCGTGGAAGTGCCCACGCCGACCATCGCGCCGAAGGCAGCGCTGAGGTTCATGAGCGGGAAGGTGATGGCGAGACCGGCAATGGCCATAGGACCTACACCCTGACCGATGAACACACTATCGACCATATTATACAAGGAGGAGGCCGTCATGGCGATGATAGCAGGGACGGCATACTGCATCAGCAGCGACCCTATTGGCTTTGTTCCCAGCTCTAATGTACGATCCATATTCATTATTTATTAGACTACAGATAAACAAAAACCATAAAAACACCGCAGAGGCATCTGAGCCCAAGGGCTCTCATGGTTGTTTCTCCTGTCTGCGCTTGAGAGCAAGCTCTCATAAGAGCACTCATGAGTGCAGCCCGTAGGCCATAGGCCACAGACAGCAGCAGAGGTGTTTTTACTGTTTTTGTCTTTCTCAAACAATTACCTATTTTTTTCGGGACAAAAGTAGTGATTATTCGGGAATAATCGTTAACTTTGTCGCGAAAATAAAGCTAACTACTATGATTATACGTTTTGATATTGAGTATCACACCATCTTCGGCGAGGACTTGTTCATGAACATCCTCAGCCACGACGGTAGCTCCCGCGCCCATGCCATGCACACGCGCGACGGCATCATCTGGAGTATTGAACTGGATGTGCCACAAGCCATTGAGTACTATTACACGGTGACGTGGCAGGGCAACGAGAAGCGGACGGAATGGATGCTGTGTCCCCACAGCTTCGACCCGAAGGAGGTGTCTGACCCGACCATGCCTGCCGTGCAGCGCGATGCGTGGATGGATGCCCCTGAGAACTTCCGCATCGCGGGCACGCTGATACCGGTATTCTCGCTGCGCTCGCGCCGCAGCTTTGGCGTGGGCGACTTCGGCGATCTCAAGCAGATGGTGGACTGGGTGGCAGCCACGGGACAGCGCATCCTGCAGATTCTGCCCATTAACGACACTACGAACTCGCACACATGGATGGACTCCTATCCTTATTCCTGCATCAGCGTCTTCGCACTGCACCCGCAATATGTGGACCTCAACGCCCTGCCGCCCCTACACCACGAGGCAGACCGCAAGCGTTTCGATGTCCTGCGACAGGAGCTGAACGCACTGCCGCAGCTGGACTATGAGCGCGTGAATGCCGCGAAGCTGGAGTATCTGGAGCTGCTCTTCGAGCAGGAGGGCGAACGGATGCTGGGCAGCGAGGCGTTCAAGATCTTCTTCGAGGAGAACAATGAGTGGCTCATACCCTATGCTGAGTTCCGCGTAGAGCATGAAAAGGCTGCCAACGGTCCACAGTCAACGATCAACTTCTACTATTTCGTGCAATACATCCTCGCCAGCCAGTTGGCGGCCGTCCACGCACACGCACGCGCACGCGGCGTATTATTAAAAGGTGATATCCCCATCGGAGTGGATCGCAACGGATGCGATGTGTGGCAGGAGCCGCGCTACTTCAACCTCAACGGTCAGGCCGGCGCCCCACCCGATGACTTCGCCGTGGATGGACAGAACTGGGGATTCCCGACCTACAACTGGGATGAGATGCTGCGCGACGGCTGCCATTGGTGGGAACGGAGGTTCCGCAATATGGCCCGCTACTTCGACGCCTACCGCATTGACCACGTGCTGGGCTTCTTCCGCATCTGGGAGATACCCGTGCCAAAGAAAAGCGGTCTGTGGGGACAGTTCCAGCCGGCACTGGCTCTCACACGCGACGAGATACACGACTGGGGAATCCTCGAAAGTACCCTGAAGAAGACGGTTGCCGGTGTCGTCAAGTCCAGCGACTCCGGAGCTGACGACAGCTGTAACTACCTGTTCCTGCGCGATCACAAGAACCCCGAGCTCTACCATCCGCGCATCGCAGCGCATAAAACGGAGGCGTACCAAGAGCTCAGCGCCCGAGAGAAGGAGTGCTTCAACCGGCTGTACGATGAGTTCTTCTATCGTCGCAACAACCAGTTCTGGTATGACGAAGCCATGCTGAAGCTGCCGAAGCTGGTGAAGGCCACACGCATGCTGTGCTGCGCCGAAGACTTGGGAATGGTGCCGGAGTGTGTAGGATGGGTGATGAACGACCTGGGTATGCTCAGCTTGGAGATGGAGTCGATGCCGAAGGAGGCATGGGTGCGTTTCGGACATGTGGAACGTAATCCCAAGCGCAGCGTGGCCACCATCAGCAGCCACGACACCCCTACCCTACGTATGTGGTGGGATGAGAACAACGAACGTACACAGGACTACTACAACAATATCCTCGGTCATGAGGGAGACGCCCCGCATCCGCTGTCCGGAAGCCTGGCAAGCGAGATCATACAGCGACACCTGGACTGCCCGTCGATGCTGTGCATCATCAGCCTTCAGGACTGGCTTGCCATCGACGAGACCCTGCGCTGCCGCGATGCAAACACCGAGCGCATCAATGTGCCGGCAGAGCCGCACCACTACTGGCGCTACCGCATGCACATCAATATCGAGGACCTGCGCAACGACAAGGCCTTCACAGAACGTATCAAAGAAATGATTGTAAAAGGTAATCGATAAAAAGAAGGCCCGTCAACGTTGGCGGGCCTTCTTCATTTCATTGATTATCCTAAGAAGCTTAGCAGGATGCCTGCGGCGACGGCGGAGCCGATGACACCGGCTACGTTCGGGCCCATGGCATGCATAAGCAGGAAGTTACGGGGATTGGCCTTGGCACCCTCGGCCTGAGAGACGCGGGCTGCCATAGGCACAGCGCTGACACCGGCAGAGCCGATGAGCGGGTTGATCTTCTCCTTCACGAAGAGGTTCATGAGCTTAGCCAGCAGCACACCCCCGGCGGTGCCGAAGCCAAAGGCGACGATACCCACGACGAGGATGCCGATGGTCTGCCAGTTCAGGAAGGCCTCAGCAGTAGCCGTGGCACCCACGGTGGTACCGAGGAAGATGACAACGATGTTGTTCAGCTCATTCTGGGCAGCCTTGCTCAGACGCTCTACAACACCGCTCTCCTTCATCAGGTTACCCAGCATGAGGCAGCCGATCAATGTGGCGGCACTCGGCAGGATCAGGCTGACGATGATGGTCACGATGATGGGGAAGAGAATCTTCTCGCGCTTGCTGACCTCGCGCAGCTGCTTCATCTGGATCTTACGCTCGGCCTCGGTCGTCAGGGCACGCATGATGGGCGGCTGGATGACAGGCACGAGGGCCATATAGCTGTAAGCAGCCACGGCGATGGGGCCTAGGAGATGGGGAGCGAGCTTGGAGGTGAGGAAGATGGCCGTAGGACCATCTGCGCCACCGATGATACCGATGGAAGCAGCCTCGGGGCTGGTGAAGCCCATGAGGTGTGCACAGATGAAGGTCACGAAGATACCCAGCTGGGCCGCAGCGCCGAGGAGGAGACTCTTCGGGTTGGCAATCAGGGGACCAAAGTCAGTCATAGCACCCACACCGAGGAAGATGAGGCAGGGATATACACCCATCTTCACACCAATGTAGAGGATGTCAAGCAGACCGCCCTCAGCCACGATATGACGATAGCTGTGGTAGAAAGGACTCTCCTGATTCAGGAACTCATTGTTCCACATCTCCGTGTGGAACAGGCCCGCAGCCGGGATGTTGCTGAGCAGCATACCGAAGGCGATGGGCAGGAGCAACAGGGGCTCGTACTGCTTGTGGATGGCGAGGTAGAGCAGCAGGCAGGCGATGCAGATCATCACGGCATTCTTCCAGCCGTCTTCTGTGAAGAACTGCACAAAACCCATGTCGTTCCAGAACTTCGTCATCGCTGTCGCGAAGTCAAAGTCCTGGGCTTGAAGAGAAAGCGGGAGCATGAACAGCATGAGCAGCAGCAGACCCACCCCCCTGCCCCTCCCTTGTAGAGAGGGGAGTAAATACTCTCGCAGGTTGTTTATTATTCTATTCATTGTTTATTATTATTTCTGTTATTCAAAAGTAACCACTCCCTCCCTACAAGGGAGGGTGAGGGGTGGGTCTTTATGCTGTCTCCACCAGTGCCTGACCGCTCTGCACCTGGTCGCCGACGGCCACGTTGACAGCAGTCACCTTACCACCGAACTCAGCGGTGATATTGTTCTCCATCTTCATGGCTTCCATCACGACAACGGTGTCACCGGCAGCAATCTCCTGACCTACGCTGACAAGCACCTGCTTGATGGTTCCGGGGAGAGGAGCTTCTACGGTGTGGGCACCAGCAGCGGGAGCTGAGGGTTGAGGGGCTGCAGCGGGCTTGGCGGCGGGAGTAGCTGCGGGAGCAGCAGGAGCTGCGGCAGGAACCTGCGTCTGCGGTACGCTCAGGCCTTCGAAATCAACGAGGGCATCGCCCTGATTGACGCTGGCACCTACGCCGACGTGCACTTTTCTCACGATTCCATCGGCCTCGGCGGTGATGCTATTCTCCATCTTCATGGCTTCCATGGTGAGGAGCGTGTCGCCCTTCTTCACCTTGTCACCTTCCGACACAAGCACCTTGGTGATGGTACCGGGCAGAGGAGCAGCCACCGTGTTGGAGGCCACGGGAGCGGCAGCGATGGGTTTGGTAGATACGGGAGCGGGAGCTGCGGCATGGTTGACAACGGGACGTGCAGCCTGCTTCATCAGCTCGGGCACCTCAACGGTGTAAGTGGTGTCGTTGAGGGTGACGGCCAGCTTACCGTCCTCCTGAGGAGCTACAGAAGCCTTGATCTCTTTGCCGTCGATATTGAATTTGAATTCTTTCATATTGTTTTTTAATTACAGGTGTTGATTCAGCTCGGCATGCCAGAGCGGATGGTCGGGGTGATGAATAGTTATGATGCCACTCTCTTCATCGTGGCGGCCCTGCATATAGAGATAGACGGCAGTGGCTATGGCGGCATTGCGCGTATTCTCGGCAATCTCCTCCTTCTCCACGACGTTCTTCACTGCCTCTACGCCCGTCATGACCTTGTCGCGTGTCTTGCGCGTCACGGAACTGAACACGGAGAGGACGCAGAAGAGCACGATCAGGATCACGAAGACCGTCCCGAGGCCCAAGCCCGTCATCAACCATACAGTGGACCAGTTGATTTCTAACAATATCATTAGTTTAACGTTTAAAGTTTAAGAATTAAACTTCGTGCGAGCACGAGCCATTAAAGAGGAATATTACCGTGCTTCTTGGCAGGGTTCTGCATACGCTTGTCTTCGAGCTGTTCGAGGGCGCGAATCACGCGGAAACGTGTGTTACGCGGCTCGATGACATCGTCGATGTAGCCGTACTTGGCAGCGTTGTAGGGGTTGGCGAAGAGCTTGGTGTATTCGGCCTCCTTCTCGGCGATGAACTCCTTAGCAGCCTCGGGACCTTTCTCCTCCTTGATGGCCTTGGCCTCCTTGGCATAGAGCACAGCGGCAGCGCCGGCAGCACCCATCACGGCAATCTCTGCAGAGGGCCATGCGTAGTTCATGTCGCCACGCAACTGTTTGCAGCTCATCACGATGTGCGAACCGCCGTAGCTCTTGCGCAGCGTCACGGTTACCTTGGGCACTGTGCACTCGCCGTAGGCGTAGAGCAGCTTGGCGCCATGCAGGATGACAGCGTTGTACTCCTGACCTGTGCCGGGCAGGAAGCCGGGGACATCCACGAGCGTGACGATGGGGATATTGAAGGCATCGCAGAAGCGAACGAAGCGGGCACCCTTACGTGAAGCGTTGCAGTCGAGCACACCGGCCAACTGCTTGGGCTGGTTAGCCACGATACCTACGCTCTGGCCGTTGAAACGAGCGAAGCCCACGATGATATTCTTGGCGAAGTTCGGCTGCACCTCGAAGAACTCACCACCATCCACGATGCTGGCAATGACCTCGTACATGTCGTAAGGCATGTTGGGGTTGTCGGGAATGATCTCGTTGAGGTAGTCGTCCTTGCGGTCGATGGGATCCGTGCACTCCACACGCGGGGTCTTCTCCAGGTTGTTCTGGGGGATATAGCTGAGGAGCTGCTTCAGCATAGCCATGGCCTCCTCCTCGGTCTTCGCGGTGAAATGGGTCACACCGGACTTGGTAGAGTGCACGCTGGCACCACCGAGCTCTTCCTGCGTAACGACCTCGCCCAGCACAGTCTTGACAACAGCGGGACCAGTGAGGAACATGTAGCTCGTTCCTTCCATCATCAGCGTGAAGTCGGTGAGCGCGGGGCTATACACGGCACCACCTGCGCAGGGACCGAAGATACCGCTGATCTGCGGAATCACGCCGCTGGCCATGATGTTGCGCTGGAAGATCTCGGAATAACCGGCGAGGGCATTGATACCTTCCTGAATGCGGGCACCGCCGGAATCGTTGAGACCGATGACAGGTGCTCCCACCTTCATGGCCTGATCCATGACCTTACAGATCTTCTGTGCCATGGTCTCACTGAGAGAGCCGGCGTTCACGGTGAAGTCCTGGGCGAAGACATACACGAGGCGGCCGCCAATCGTACCGTAACCCGTTACGACGCCGTCGCCCATGTACTGCTTCTTCTCCATGCCAAAGTTGTGGCAGCGATGTGTTACGAACATGTCCATTTCCTCGAAGCTGCCGGCATCGAGCAACATGTCAATGCGCTCGCGTGCGGTGTATTTGCCGCGTTCGTGCTGCTTCTCAATGGCTTTCTCGCCGCCACCCATACGGGCTTTGGCACGGAGCTCAATCAGCTCCTGAATTCTTTCTGTTTGCTTGCTCATTGCAAAAAAATAATATAGATAGTTAGATTAATTGCGGCGCAAAATTACACCTTATTTATATAAAGAGCAAATCTTTCCCTATTTAATGTTCTTTTGTCCGCACAAATTAACACAACACCCCCGCCATCGACATGGATGACGGGGGTGAGAATGTAGATCATCGGAAGATGATTACTCCTTGCCGAGCAAGAGTTTCATCATCTCACAGGCGGCTTTCGCTACGCTGGTGCCAGGGCCGAAGACGGCGGCAACACCAGCCTTGTAGAGGAAGTCGTAGTCCTGGGCGGGGATGACACCGCCGGCGATGACCATGATGTCCTCGCGGCCGAGCTTCTTCAGCTCTTCGATGAGCTGCGGGATGAGGGTCTTGTGACCTGCTGCCAAAGAGGTGGCACCGACGATGTTGACGTCGTTCTCCACAGCCTCGCGGGCTGCCTCGGCGGGCGTCTGGAAGAGCGGACCCATATCCACGTCGAAGCCGCAGTCGGCATAGCCGGTGGCTACCACCTTTGCGCCACGGTCGTGACCGTCCTGACCCATCTTGGCAACCATGATACGAGGACGACGGCCCTCCTGCTTTGCGAACTCTTCGGTGAGGCGGCAGGCTTCCTCGAAGTCCGCATCGGCCTTGCTTTCTGAACTATACACGCCTGAAATGGTTCTGATGACTGCTTTGTAACGGCCCACGACAGTTTCGCAGGCATCGGAAATCTCGCCGAGGGTGGCACGGTGGCCGGCTGCTGTGACGGCGAGGTCGAGGAGGTTGTGTTCGCTCTTCTTGCCATCGGCAAACTCCTGCACGCAGGCGGTGATAGCGGCGAGGTCCTTCTTGACCTGCTCGTTGTCGCGGCTGGCGCGGAGCTTCTTCAAGCCCTCTTCCTGCTCCAGACGTACGGCGGTGTTGTCGATCTCGAGGATGTCGATGGGGTCCTCGTGTTCGAGGCGGTACTTGTTCACACCTACGATGGTCTGAACACCGCTGTCGATGCGAGCCTGTGTGCGGGCTGCAGCCTCCTCGATACGCATCTTGGGCAGACCGGTCTCGATAGCCTTGGCCATACCGCCGAGCTTCTCGATTTCCTGGATGTGCTCCCATGCCTTGAGGTAGAGCTCTTGTGTCAGCTTCTCGACGTAGTAGGAACCGGCCCACGGGTCGATGTGCTTGCACACCTGCGTCTCGTTCTGGATGTAAATCTGGGTGTTACGGGCGATACGTGCGCTGAAGTCGGTAGGCAGGGCGATAGCCTCGTCAAGGGCGTTGGTGTGGAGCGACTGAGTGTGACCCAGCACAGCAGCCATCGCCTCGATACAGGTGCGGCCTACGTTGTTGAAGGGATCCTGCTCGGTGAGCGACCAACCGGAAGTCTGGGAGTGTGTGCGCAGTGCCATGGACTTGGGGTTCTTGGCGCCGAAGCTCTTGACAATCTTAGCCCACAAGAGACGACCTGCACGCATCTTGGCAATCTCCATGAAGTGGTTCACACCGATAGCCCAGAAGAAGCTGAGGCGCGGTGCGAAAGCATCGACATCGATGCCGGCGTTGATACCTGCGCGGAGGTAGTCCATACCGTCGGCGAGGGTGTATGCCAGCTCGATGTCAGCGGTGGCACCAGCCTCCTGCATGTGGTAGCCGGAGATGGAGATGCTGTTGAACTTAGGCATCTTCTGCGAGGTGTACTCGAAGATGTCGGCGATGATCTTCATGGAGAAGGCGGGCGGGTAGATGTAGGTGTTGCGCACCATGAACTCCTTGAGGATATCGTTCTGGATCGTACCAGCCATCTCCTCGAGCTTGGCGCCCTGCTCCAGACCTGCGTTGATGTAGAAGGCGAGCACGGGGAGCACAGCGCCGTTCATGGTCATGGAGACGGACATCTTGTTCAAGGGGATGCCGTCGAAGAGCACCTTCATGTTCTCGAGCGAGCAGATGCTCACGCCTGCCTTACCGACGTCGCCGACGACGCGGGGGTTGTCAGGGTCGTAGCCGCGGTGTGTGGGCAGGTCGAAGGCCACGGAAAGGCCCTTCTGACCGCTGGCGAGGTTACGACGATAGAAAGCGTTGGACTCCTCGGCGGTGGAGAAACCGGCGTACTGACGAATCGTCCACGGGCGGAACGGGTACATCATGCTGTACGGGCCACGGAGGAAGGGAGGAATACCGGCAGCGAAGTTCAGGTGCTCCATGCCCTCCAGGTCTTCCTTCGTATAAACGGGCTGAATATCGATTTGCTCAGGAGTCTTCCAGTTGGCGGTAATGCCATTCTCCCGCTGCCATTGCTGACCATTCTTCTGTTCAATGCCAGCAAAAATATCAATGTCTTTGAAATTCTTTTTCATTGCTTTTGGGTATTTGGGAGGTTAGACATTAGATTCCGAGCTTCTGATTGAGTTCCTTTAGCGTCTTGAGCTGGTCAACACGCACGTGGATGAAGTTCTCGATGCCGGCGGCCTTGAGGTCTTCTGAGCAAGCGGGAGCGCCTGCGATGATGAAGATGGCCTTGGGGTCGGCAGCCTTGAGGGCATTGAAGGCGGGAACGCCATAGTCGGCGTATTCGTCGTCGCTGGAGCAGAGCACCACGATGTCGGCACCGGCCTTGACAGCAGCCTCCACACCCTCCTCAACAGTCGGGAAGCCGAGGTTGTCGATGACCTTGTAGCCGGCAGCGGCGAGGAAGTTGCAGGAGAACTGTGCGCGAGCCTGACGCATGGCGAGGTTGCCGATGGTGAGCATGAAGGCGATGGGCTGCTTGGC
>CAMVUB010000029.1 GCA_947170495.1 uncultured Prevotellaceae bacterium | reverse complement strand
CGCCGCTGACGAAGACGGCAGGGATGTTCAGGCGCATGGCAGCCATGAGCATGCCGGGCGTGACCTTGTCGCAGTTGGAGATGCACACCATCGCGTCGGCCTTGTGCGCGTTGACCATGTACTCCACGCTGTCGGCGATGATGTCGCGCGAGGGCAGCGAGTAGAGCATACCGTCGTGGCCCATGGCGATGCCGTCGTCCACGGCGATGGTGTTGAACTCTGCGGCATAGCAGCCCAGCGCCTCGATCTCGGCCTTCACAATCTGACCTATCTCGTGGAGATGTGTGTGGCCTGGCACAAACTGGGTGAATGAGTTGACGATGGCGATGATGGGCTTGCCGAACTGCTCGCGCTTCATACCGTTGGCGACCCACAGGGCGCGGGCTCCTGCCATGCGGCGACCTTCAGTGCAGACGGCACTGCGAAGAGGATGAACCATAGGGAATTGAAAATTGAGAATTGAAAATTTTACGGAAAAACACGGAAAGGAACGGAAAAACACGGAAATCTAAATCGGGTTTATAGCTGAACTTAAATCAGGGTTATATCTGAACTTAAATCAGGCTTAAATTTGAACTTAAATCTTTTTTACACAAATAGCCGTAATTACCATCATCTCTTTTCTTGAAAATTATGATCAATTATGGTCATTTATGTTCAATAAAAGAGATTTAAGTGTAGATTTCTGTGAGATTTATGTTCCGTTGTTAACTGTTTATTTAAGTTGAGTTGCTTGGTTGAGGAGGTAGGCATCGAGGATGGTGATGGCAGCCATGGCCTCGACGATGGGTACGGCACGCGGCAGCACACACGGGTCATGGCGGCCACGCGGATGCACGATGACGGGCTTGCCGTGGATGTCAACGCTCTCCTGCGCCTGCAGGAGCGTGGCCACTGGCTTGAAGGCCACGCGGAAGGTGATGGGCTGGCCGTTGCTGATGCCGCCCTGTATGCCGCCGGAGTGGTTGGATAGAGCCCCCCATACAGCCCCCGAGGGGGCCTCATTTCCTTTGTAGGCCTCAAGTTGAGTGCCCCCCTCGGGGGGCGACAGGGGGGCCAATATATCATTGACCTCACTGCCCCGCTTATCGACCATCGCGAAGCCGTCGCCGTACTCGAAGCCCTTCACGGCATTGATGCTGAGCATGGCAGCGCCGAGCTGGGCGTGGAGCTTGCCGAAGACGGGCTCGCCGAGGCCCACGGGGCATCCCGTGATGACACCTGCGATGATGCCGCCGATGGTGTCGCCCTCGCCTTTTACCTGCATGATGAGCTGCTCCATGCGCTGCGCCACGGCAGCATCCGGGCAGCGCACATCGTTGCTCTCTATGAGGCTGAGGTCTAGCCGTGTGTAGTCGCGCTCGCAGGCGATGTCGCCCACTTGCTGTGTCCACGCCTTCACGTCGATGCCCAGCTGTCGCAGACAGAGCTTCGCGATAGCACCGGCCACGACACGGCTGACGGTCTCGCGCGCCGAGGAGCGGCCGCCGCCACGATGGTCGCGCAGGCCATATTTCATATAATAGGTGTAGTCGGCGTGCGAGGGGCGGAACACGTCGCGCAGGTCATCGTAGTCGCCACTGTGCTGGTCAGCATTGCGGACGATGAAACCGATAGGCGTGCCCGTGGTCACGAGGCCCGAGCCCGTTCCTTCGGAATCCCCCGAAGGCATTACCCCCGAGAGGATCTCCACGCGGTCGCCCTCCTTGCGCGCCGTGGTCAGACGGCTCTGGCCGGGCTTGCGGCGGTCGAGTTCGGACTGGATGAAGTCAAGGTCCAGGGCGATGCCTGCGGGACAGCCGTCCACGACACCGCCGATGGCTGCGCCATGGCTCTCGCCGAAGGAAGTCAGACGGAAAAGAGTACCGATGGTATTCATCGTTGAGAGTTGAGGGGATGAAGGTTGAGGGTTGAGGGTTGAGGGTTGAGGGAGGAGAGTTGAGGGATGAGGGTTATTTACAGCCGCCGCAACCGTTGCCGTCGCCACAGCTGCCACAGCCGCCTTCGCCACAGCCTCCGCCGCAGCTGCCGCAACCGCCGCAGCCGCACTCGCCGCTGAGAATCTTCGCCGTCTGCTCCATCTCCTGAAGCGTGGCCTCGCGGTTCTCAAACACGGTGCCCGTGAACTGCAGCACCTTACCGGCCAGCGGGCTGTTGAGGTCCACGGTCACCTCGCTGTCGCCGACCTTCACGATGGTTCCCATGAAATGGTTGCCCTCGCTGTCCATCAGCGGAACCTCGGCGCCGGGGAAGATGTTCTCGCTGTCGAACTTGCCGTTGATCTCGAAGATCTTGCGGGGCACGCCGCGCACGAGGTCCTCGTCGCGCTCGCCAAAAGCCTCGGCGGGCTGCAGCGTGAAGTCGAACTGGTCGCCAGCGGCGAGCTGGCTCAGGTGTTCCTCGAAACCCGTGACCATCAGGCCCATGCCCGTGACGAAGGCGATGGGGCCGCCGGCAGGTGTTTCATACAGCAGTTTGTGACTGGCGGCTGAGCTCGTGAGCATACGATAGGCCACCTTAATATACCTATTCTGTTCCATAATCGTCATTTATTGCGGGCAAAGTTACAGCTTTTTCTTCATCTTTTCACACAAAACGCCCCATTAATTTGCTTTTGCCGCCTCTTTCCTGTAATTTTGCCGCGTTTTTATCGTTAAACCTTAAACATTAAACTTTAAACCAAGATAATGTACACCTTCTCCTTCGCCATCATCGCCCTCATCCTGGGCTTCCTCCTCTACGGCACCTTCGTGGAGCGCACCTTCGGCATCGAAGCGGCGCGCGAGACGCCCGCCTACCGCCTAAAAGACGGCGTCGATTACATCCCGATGCCCACATGGCGCGTCTATCTCATCCAATTCCTGAACATCGCCGGCACGGGCCCCATCTTCGGTGCCATCATGGGCATCCTCTTCGGCCCCGCCGCCTACCTGTGGATTGTCTTCGGCTGCATCTTCATGGGCGCTGTCCACGACTACCTCTGCGGCATGATCTCACTGCGCCAGGACGGCGCCTCGCTGCCGGAGATGGTCGGCAATGAGCTGGGCGGCGTGGCGCGGCAGGGCATGCGCGTGCTGAGCCTCGTGCTGCTGGTGCTCGTGGGCACCGTCTTCGTGACCACCGCCGCAGGCCTGCTGGCCGCGATGACCAACGGCGCCTGGAGCCTCGACCTTGCCTCGTGGAAATGGGTGTGGATAGGGCTGGTGTTCCTCTACTGCGTGCTGGCCACGCTGCTGCCCATCGACACGCTCATCGGCCGCCTCTACCCTATCTTCGGCGCGGCGCTGCTGATTATGGCTGTGGGCGTGGGCATAGGTCTCTTCACCCAGAATGGTTGGATGCCAGAGATTACGAATCACCCCTTCACCAGCCACCACCCCAAGGGGCTCCCCATCTTCCCCTTCCTCTGCATCACCATCGCCTGCGGTGCCATCAGCGGTTTCCATGCCACACAGTCGCCGCTCATGTCGCGCTGTATCCAGAACGAGCGCCGCGGACGTCTGGTCTTCTACGGTGCCATGATCACCGAGGGCATCGTGGCTATGATATGGGCCGCTGCCGCCATCAAGTTCGCCGCAGGGGCTGCGGTGCCCAACCTCTCGGCTGAGATCATCGCTGGCGGACAACACGGCGCCCCCGGTCCGCTCCGCGAGCCTTTCCACGCCCTCAACGCCCTCCTCAACGCCGGCGGAAGTACTAACCCAGCCTTCCTCGTAAACCTCATCTGCCGGACATGGATGGGTCGCATCGGAGCGCTGCTGGCCGTTCTCGGTGTCGTGGCAGCCCCCATCACCAGCGGCGACACCGCCTACCGCTCCGCCCGCCTCATCGTGGCTGACTTCCTGCATCTGAACCAGAAGAAGATTGCCAACCGTCTGCTGCTGGCATTGCCCCTCTTCGCCATCTCGGCAGCCCTCGTCTTTGTGGATTTCGACATCCTGTGGCGCTACTTCGCATGGACGAACCAGACGCTGGCCACCTGCTTCCTGTGGACGGCCGCCGTGTGGCTCCACCGCCACGATCGCAACGCATGGATTGCCTTCCTGCCCGCCGTGTTTATGACCGTCGTCGTCACCAGCTACATCTTGGCAGCCCCCGAAGGCTTCAGCCTGCCCTATACCCCCTCGCTCATCGCCGGCATCGTCTTGGCCATCGCACTCGCAGCGTTGTTCCTGAGGTATAAGTATAAGGGATTAAGGATTAGGGATTAAGGATTAGGGATTAAGGATTAGGGACAAGCAAAAAAAGGCAACCTGCGGAAGGTTGCCTTTTTTGTGAGCCTCTTGTCGGATTCGAACCAACGACCCCGAGATTACAAATCACGTGCTCTGGCCAACTGAGCTAAAGAGGCGGGTGGGAAAGCGATCTGCATCGCGCCGCTACAACCAACTACCCTTGCTGCGGTCAAGCCCTGGGGGATTCGAAGGGAGCTGGCCGTACAGGACTTTCCCATGTCTGCTGTACGTAGCGCTTCACTCTAAGGCACGCGGTCTGCGGAGAGACCGGGATTCGAACCCGGGATACGCTTTTGACGTATACACGCTTTCCAGGCGTGCCTCTTCAGCCACTCGAGCATCTCTCCGAAGTGTGCTGTCTGAGTTTTGCGGGTGCAAAAGTAGTGCTTTTCTGCGATGTGACCAAATCTTTTCCGAAAAAAGTTGGCTCACCTCCTATTTTTTCATTTCTGCGCCTCTCTCCTCGGACTCCGCAAGCCGGGGGAAGTTCCGTCGTCGCCGTCGAGGTCGGTATTGCTCTTGTACTTGGGGATAATGAAAAAGGCGGGGAGGCTGGCCTCGGAGGTGGCGGTTTCCGTCAGGCGCACGAGTACCTTGCCGGGAGGCAGGTTGCGGATGGCACCGGCCACGGCCACGGGCGTCCAGCTTTCGCCCTCATCGGTGCTGTACTCCATCGACGTGGTGAGACAGCCGCCCGTGGCATAGCCGTCGGCGGCGACATGGGACGTAGGCGAAAACACCTGTATGCCGGCAAGAGTGGGGGCTGCGGGAGGCCCTTCCTTGGGGAGGGTGAAACGGCGCTCGGCGGAGCGGAACACCTCCTGATTGTACTGGTTATAGGCCAGCACATGGAAGGCATACTCGGAGCCACCCGTGAGCTTTGTGAGTTTGACATAGTAGAGTTGCTTCGTGTTGTCGCGCGACACGTTCATGCGGCGCTCCGCATCGCCGTTGGTGAGCTGGCGGAAGAGGACTTCGATGAAGCCTTTGTTGGGCGTGCCCTGGAAGGTGATGATCATATTAGGAACATCGCACTCGATGGACGACTCATTGATATAGGGGTCGTCGGGGGAAGGTGTCGGGGTGGTGCCGCCTCCGCTCTGGCTGCCGCTGGAAGAGGACTTCGGCGTGGTGTCCGGCTCATCGCCGCCACAGCCGATGGTGAACGCACAGGTGAACGCGGAGAGGAGTATGAGGAGGGCTATCTTTTTCATCGTATCACAATTTTACCGTTCATGATAAAGGGCTGCCCTTTCCGGGGTGCCGCCAACCGCTTGCCATCGAGGTCGTAGAGGCCGTCATTGAGATTTGAAAAATTTTCAATTTTCAATTTTCCATTCTCAATTAATTTGATGCCGTCGGCATCTTCCACGAGACGCAGGCGCAGGGGCTGGGCTGTCGCGGGCTCATCGATGAGGAAGCAGGCACGGAAGGGATGCAGGTACTGCTCCAGCGGCGCGAAGATGTTGTCGCTCACACGGGGGTTATAGCCGATGCGCTGGTAGGCGTCGGTGGTGACGAAGGTGCCGCGCATGTGTGTCTCCTCGGCGGAAGGCTGCAGCGTGGTGATGGCGGTGCCGGAGAGATCAACCCTCCAAGCGACATTGGTCTCGCTGGTGACGAAGCAGGGATGCCCTGCTGCGGTCGTAGTCTGTCGCGTGAAGAGGACATCATGCTTGTCGCGGTCGAAGCTGCTGAAAGCATACATGTGACAGTAGTCCGGCAGGGCGTCCTCGCTGACAGCAAAGGGCATACAGACGGTGTTGTAGCCCTCGCGGAGGCGACGGAGATAGTAGCCATGCTCAATGGTGAACGCCACGGGCGGCGCGAAGCCCGTCTGGGGTGCCTTGGCGGTGGTGGCGTAGTCACTGGTGAGGTCTGTCAGGCGGAAGTAGGGACTGCGGTAGCCGCCCTCGGCCTCGGCGATGAGCATGTTACGCGTGAAATAAGCCCACAGCTCACGCAAGGGATTGACAACGGCCACGGCATTGGGGTAGTCCGTGAGCAGCTGCTCCCACTCGTCCACGTTGTTGACGCTCTTCTCCTCGCCCGTATAGAGATAGTACGTGGCCAAGGGCTCGGAGGCGTACTGCTCCAGCACGCTGGGGTCATCGGGGATGCGGGTGATGTCCGTGTAGGTCAGGACTTTCCACCCTTCGGGCAGCAGCTTGCGCCAGCTGTCATAACCCGTGGATTCATAGGGGATGTAGAGGTAGCCGGCGTCACTGATTTGCCATTGAGGATATCTAATGACCATATCCGGCAGTGTGGGCGCCCGCAGGGCTTTCGAGAGGATGGGCTTGCCGTAAAGCAGTACGTTGTCATCCAAAATGCCCTCTGTGGTCTCCGCGATGGTGATGCGCTCTATTCCTCGCGGAATCAGATAGATCACGCGGCAGTCCTTGGAGTAGAGGATATTATCCAGCACCGTCAGCTTGGGGTTGTCCTCGTCAACGGAGATCGTTTGTAATTCGGGCAGATAGTCGGTGTATTCTTCAAGGCTCTTGGGCAGGTGCAGGGAAGTGAGAGCGCTCCATCTGAACGCATTATCCATACAACCCACCGAAGAGGGTATCTGCACCGAAGTGAGATGATATGTGTCTGAAAACGCATACTGACCTATGTACAGCAGTCCTTCGGGCAATACGAGTTCCTCAAGGTTCACAAAATTGTAGCTACGATTGTTCTCATAAAAGTTTCCAAAATCATCCACGATGCTCGTGATGCCCTCACCGATGACAATCTTCTTGATCTCAGAAGACAGCTCCTTCCAGGGCGCGGTCTCCATCGCATATTCTTCAGGCATCATTCCCCTGCCGCTGATCTTCAGGACACCTTCCTCGTTGATGGAGTAGCTGAAGGGGGCGGACTCACTGTAGTCGGGTTCCAAGTGGTTGATCATCTCTTGGGCACCGTTGTAGTCCAGGAAATTGGTGAGTGTAAACCAGCCGTTCAGGTAGCCACCCCAACCCCAGTTGACATAGTAGAGGTTGTCACCATCGTAGCCGGTGATGACAAACTCATGACCCGGCTCGCCACTTTTGGTGCTTTGGCCGCAATAGAGCACGGGGCGCCCTGCATCCAAGTCCTCATGAAGGTAGTCGTGCCACTGATCCGTGGAATAGTTGCCCGAATAGCGGTCCTTGGCCAGGGGGCTGTAGTGGAAAAAGCGCTGCATAGTGCGGGACGACACGCCTGCGCTGCTCGCACTGAGCGTGTAGTGCATGCGGACTGCGTAGCCGCAGTCGCGCATCAGCGTAGCCACGGCTGTAGCCTGCGTATCATTGTAGCCGCCCTGACGATAGGAATCCAACATGTTATTCCAGTCATACGTATTGTTGGCAAGGTTCTGGCTCAAGTCCTGGCCGCAACCATTATCATGATAGGAGACGTAGCCATAGCCGTGCTTGGGCCACTGCCAGTATTTCATGACCTCAGCCATCGCCGTGGCCACGCAACCTGTGATGCAGCGCTGATCGCCCGACATAGGACAGAGTCTGTTGTAGGGCTCACCCTGGTTCCAGAGGGGCAGCAGCAGCTGTATCTTCTTCGATGCAGCCCGCCGGACGACTTCTGTTTCGTGGATTTTCCCTTCGTGGACGGCATTCATGAGCACCGTGACCTGCCGGAGCCAGTCCTGCATGGCCACGGGGAGCGCCTCGGGGTCGTAGCTGCCCTGCTCGGTATAGCCCAGCACGGTGCGACCGATGGCGTCATCATCAGCTACGAAGACAACGCCACCCTCGGGGCGCTCGAAGATGTAGTAACCCGCCTCATGACCCTTGGAGCGCAGGATGAGCTGACGCGCTTTCGCCCGCAGGCGATGGCCTGTAACGGAGGGACTGAAGTAGGCGATGGCGGCATCGCGCGCCGCGTCCTCGTCGAGGGATTCGGCGCGAACGTTGCCGACACACAGCAGCGCGACAACGAGCGCAAACAGGGCTGGTGAACGTAGAGAAATAGACATCTTGAACTTTTTAAACTTCTTGAACTTTTGAACTCCTTAAACCTCTTAAACTCCTTAAACTCTTAGAATAGGATTGCTGCGCACTGAGGCTGGAGGGTCAACTGAAAATGTCCTTTCTTGTCAGGCGTGACAGTGGATTTCTGCGGTGTCTGGCCGTCTGCACCGTCGGAGAGGATCGTGGGTTTAGCGTTGAAGAGGGATAGGTGGCTGGCGTCGAGGGTGATGGTCTTGGCCTCGGACTCGGCGTTCATCGCCACGAGGTACCAGCGGGTGCCATGGCGGCGGGCAAGGACGATGTACTTGCCGGGATAGCCGTCGAAGAAACGGGTCTCGTCCCATGTCGTGGGCACCTGCTTCATGAAATCAATCTCGAAGGCGGGCTGCTCGGTAAGGTTGCGGGGCGTGAGGGCGAAGTTCTGCCCGCTGCACTGGAAGGCAATGGCGGTGGCGAGCTCAAAGATATCGCTGGTGCGGCGCGTGCTGCCGCCGTTGTTGTCGCGGTTCAGGCGCTTCTGGAGCACGGTGCCGCCATACTCCATCGAGCCTACGGCATTACGAACGAAGGGATGCAGGCAGGCGTGGCGCGCCTCCATATCGCAGAAAGCCTGTCCGAAGACGAGGTTCTCCGAGGCCAGCACAGCCTCCGAGCCGCAGTAGTTGGGGTACATCCGTTCCCAGCCGCGCGGCAGTGTGCACCCGTGGAAGATGACCTGCAGACCGTAGTCGTTGGCATCGGAGAGGATGGCCTCGTAGAGGCGCAGCGTCTCCTGCTTGTCGCCACCGAAGAAATCCACTTTGATGCCTGCGACGCCGTGGTCGCGCAGCCAACGCATCTCAGCCTTACGACGGATGGGGTTGTCCATACACTGACGGGCACACTGCGGGGCATCGTTCCAGCCACCGTTGGAATTGTACCAAACCCACGGCCGCACACCCTTCTCCTTGCAGTAGTCGAAGAGTTTCTCCATACCGTAGCGCTCGATGTTCTCATACCAGCCGCCATCGATGAGGCAGCCTTCCCAACCGAGGGCGGCGGCGAGGTCGATATAGGCGACCTGGTCGTCGTAGTTGATGCTGGCGTCCTGCCAGATAATCCACGACCAGGTGTTGCGCGAGCCCTGATAATCGGTGCTGGCTTCATAGAGCGGCTCCACGACATCCCAAGGAATCGTGGTTTCAACAATAGGTTTCAGCGAAGAGCCAAAAGTCAATGTACGCCAAGGCGTTACACCTACATTACCACCATTGGGCGAGGTCTTGGTATTGGAAAGTCCCATCTGCGCGCCCGTGCTGCCGAAGCCGTTGTTTTCGCCCGGCATTGGGAAGGCGATGGTCATGAGACCGCAGGGAGTGGCGTCGCTGAGGTGGCAGCCGCAGTAGTCGCCGGTAGTGCCGGTCTCGCTAATCAACAGCCAAGAAACGCTTTCAGCGTTTTTGGGCTGTGATTTGAACAGACACGGGAATGTCCAGCCTTGGCCGTACTGACTGCGGGTGGTGGCGGGCTCATCCCAGATATAGTACTCCTCATAGGAGGGTTTTGTGCGCTTCCAGCCCACCATCGCGTCGCTCTGCGGACAGATGAAAGCGGTAGCGCCGGCAGGGAGGTCGAAGCCGGTGACCTCGCTGTTGACGATGGCGACGGCAGCCTCGCCGCGCTGCGGAATACGGTAGCGGAAGGCAATATTGTTGTTCTCGACAACGAACTCGACAATCAGTTCCTGACCCTTGGCATTGGCCACGGTGAGCGAGCAGAACGAACCCACGGCGTGAATGTCGCGCTGCTTGCCCTGTCGCAGCTGATAGTGCTTGTCGAAGTTGCCGTCCTTGTAGGAGAATTCCTTGAAGGTGAGACCCTCCGTCCAGTCGCCAATGCTGGTACAGATACCGAGGGGCGAGGCGTCAAGGACGGGCACGTCGAGCGTGTCGGTCTTCACCACGGTGCGCTTGCTCTTCTTGCCTTTCTTCTTCCCTTTCACGACAACCTGCTTCCCTTTCGTCACCAACTGGCGATAGCCGGGCGTGTAGGTCAGGTGGCCGTCGGCGAGTGTCACCTCAAGATAGGTGAGGCGGTCGGGAGAGAGAACGCGCTTTGTCTGCGCAGAGGCAGACAGTGAGATGATAAAGAATAAAGAATAAAAGATAAATGATAATCTTCTCATTGTATTATTGTTTTTACGTTATTTCGTTATTACGTTATTACGACTATTTCTTCGCATCGAACTGCCACCCGCGGAAGAGGCGGCCGCTGCCTTCGAGGTCGGAGCCAAAGAAGAAACCGACATTCGTGGGTTGGTTGTAGCCCACGTTCTGCATCACGAGGCTGTGACGATAGACAGGGTCAGCAAGGAACGTGTGGAAGCGGTACTTCGTGGGGATGGGCGTGATGTAAAGGCGCAGGTGGCGGTTGTCAGACGTGCGCGCCAGCACCTCCTCACGCCAGTCGCCAAGGACATCGGCACAGAGGCAGGGATTCGACTTCGTGCCGTTGTTGAAGGAGCAGTCGGAGAAACGGGCAAGCGTCGTGGTGGAGCGGGAACCTGTGAAATCAAAAGCTGTGCCAGTAAGGGAATCCTCACTTTTCGGAAAGTGACCACCCTCCCCCTTCAGGGGGAGCGGGGAGGGGGTCTTCCTGTACTTGCTCACCGTCTCGTGGTCCAAGAACTCCCGCAGGAGGTCGCCGTCCCACCAAATGCCAAAATTAATGGGAATGCGAGCGGTGCTGTCGATGACCTCGCCGCGTGTGTTGCAGATGCCACCTGAGGCTGACGACCACATCTCCAAGCCGGGGTTGGTGGGATCTATATCGGCTGCCATGCAGCGGCCTACATCCTTATTGGAGAGGATTTGGAAGAGGACTTTACCCGTGCGGGCATCGCGGAAATCGCTGCCGTCGCGTTTGTTCTCGTGGCAGTCCCAGAGCTGGAGTGGAGACCCACCCCCGCCCCCTCCCGTGAGGGAGGGGAGCCCTCCGGCTTGAGAAATACCATCATTGCGCAGCCCGTCCCCCTCCCTGACGGGAGGGGTTAGGGGTGGGTCTGGGAAGAAGGCGGTCAGGTGCATGGCATCGCCGTGGCCCATGCCGGTGTTGTAGAGGCCGCGGCCGTCGTGGTCGAGGGCCATGGAGCCGTAGGTGATCTCATCGCAGCCGTCGCCATCGACATCGCCGACGCGGACGTTATGGTTGCCCTGACCGGCATAGCTGCGCCACTCCGGCGTGTTGGTGTCGAAGACCCAACGGACCTTCAGGTCCTTGCCGTCGAAATCGTAGGCCGCGATACCGGTACGGGTGTAGTAGCCGCGACAGAAGATAGCACTCAAGTGCTCGCCGTCGAGATAGGCGCAGGCTGCCAGGAAACGGTCGCTGCGGTTGGCATAGTTATCGCCCCATCCACGGAGCTCGCCACGCTCGGGTATATAATCAACGGTGCTGATGGCACGTCCTGTGAGGCCATCGAAGCAGGTGACCCATTCCGGGCCCTTGTAGATGAAGCCGCCACGCGCGGCTTTGCGGTCCATCTTATTCGGCCAGCCGGGACCACGGAACTGCTCGCCAGGGTTACCGTTGGCCTGATAGGACACGGTATCGGGATGGCGGACATGATCGGCGTTGGGGTCACCAAGGACAGCGCCTGTGCCATCGATGGTGCCATCGCTGGTGCGCACGAGGAACTCAGCACGGCCGTCGCCATTGAGGTCGGCAACGATGAACGGCGTATAATGAGCGCCACTGCGGATATTACGCCCGAGGTTAATGCGCCAGAGGCTGGTGCCGTCCAGGCGCAGGGCCTCGAAGATTGTGGGAGCCGTGATGCCGCTCTGGCTGTTGTCGCGGCTGTTGGAGGGGTCCCATTTGAGGATGATTTCCATCTGGCCGTCGCCGTCGAGGTCGGCCATGGTGGCGTCATTGGCGTTGTAGGTCAAAGACCCACCCCCAACCCCTCCCGTGAGGGAGGGGAGTTCTACGGGGGTCAGGGGAATATCGAGGTAGCCAATGGGGGCGTTGGCGGGGAGGGAGAAAGTGGTTGAGGGTTCTTGAAGGGTCAAGCGTCCCGATGGGCCGAGCGGAGGGTTGAGGGTTGAGGGATGAGAGGCGGAGGGCTTTACTTCATAGACGGAGGGGGCGGTGCAGGGGTTGGCATCCATGAAGAAGGTCGGGGCGGCAGCGCCGCAATGGCCGATGACGTGACCGTCGCGAAGGATGTCGAAGGCGATGTCCTGCGGGTCGGTGGGGAGATAGCGCCATTGGATACAGACGCTGTCGGCGCTGGTACGGAAGGCGACCACACCACGGTTCAAACGCTCGCCCTTCAGACGGCTGTAGTCATAGGCTGTCTGTGCCAACGCTGAAGCAGAGATAATCAATAATAGAGATATAATCAATGAGAGATGGGGCCTATAGGGCTTATAGGACTTATTGGGCTTATTAGGCATATAGAAACTTTTATTTTTCATTTTTCACTCTTTCATTTTTCACTCTTTCATTTTTCACTTCCTTCACTTTCTTCACTTTCACCCTGCAGGAACGCTTGTATCTTGTCACGCACCCGCTGCAGCTGGGGGGCTTCGCGGAAGGCGGTGTTCTTCTTGAGAACCACATCGATGGCCATCACGCTGTGCTGGTAGCTGGAGAGCTCGCATTGGCGCTGCTTGGCGTGGACGGCGAGCGACTTGATCTCGCGCTCACGCTCCTTGCGGAGCATGGCACAGATAGGCTCCAGAAGGGGCATCACGACATTATCGAAGAGTGTGTGGCCCTGTATATATAAATAGGTGGTGTCGGGCGTGGGACCCATTCCCTTGATTTCCTCCTTCAGGGTGGAATAGTCCTTCTTAGCCTCAGGGAAGCGGCGCTGGAGCCACGCTATCTTCTGATTCACGCGGCGGCGCAGCTGCATCAGCGACTCCTCGGGATGGCCGGTGCGGATGGAACGGAAACCCACGAAACCGCAGAAGTCCATCATCGTGAAATGGCTGTAGGAATCGTGGCGATAGCACCAAATATTCCACACGAAAAGCGGCCAGATGATTTGGCTGTACTCGCGCAGGAATTCCTCGTAGTCAAGGACGGGACGGTCGTTGAGAGTGGCTGTGACGACGGCGCGGTGCAGGGAGGGTGCCCAGCACTGGTAACTCTCAATGGCATACACGAAGGTGTGAATGACATAAGGGCATTTGTTCAGGAAACGGCTGGCCTCGGTGGTATCGCGCAGCAGGTAGTCGTAGTCGGCATCCACACAGGCGATCATGGCTTCGCCGAACTGCTTGGCGTCGAAGAGATTCATGAGCGCTTGTCGCTTGCCTTTCCCCAGGTTGTCATGCGACGGCAACTTCACCTCGAAGTAGCGCGTAGCGTCCTCGTAGTCATCGAGGATGGAGCGCCAGAAGGCCACATCCTCGAAGCTCTCCACATAAGCCACAATACGCCGCCGCGCCCGCGAGGGTCGCAGGCGGTTGGCCGCTTCAAGATAGGCCGAGCTGAGGTTATGGGTAAGCCTCTTCATTCGTCATTCATCAATCATCATTCATCAATCAAACAATAATGTCTTCTACATCGGTGACACGGTCAGCCCAGCCGCTCATGATGACCGCGGGCGAGTGGGTCGTGAGGATGATCTGCACGTTGGGATTCAAGTCCAGGATGAGTTCCAGGAGTCGTTGCTGCCATTCTACATGGAGGCTGATCTCCGGTTCGTCCATCAGGAGGACATACGGCTCACGATTTTCCACGAGAACGGTGAGCAGGATAATCAGCATCTGCTTCTCGCCAGAGGAGAGGAGGTAAGGCGTCAGACGCTCATCGAGCTGGTGGAAGAAGATCTCGTTGCTGGAACGGTCGATATGCTTCCCAGTGGCCTCGAAGAGTTCATCCACGAGGTCCTGGAAATGTTCCTTCTCGCCGGCGATGGCAGCGGCCTTCTGCTGCGCCTCGGGGTCGGCAGATGTGAAGAGCGTCACGATACGATTGCTCTGATTCACCTGATAGTCCAGATAGCGGCGCTGCAACTGATAGAGCTGCCAGTCGAGTTCTGTCGTGAGGCGTGCCTCCACGACCTTCCCAAGAATGTCAGCGCTCACCAGCGGGCGGTCCACGCCACGGATGACGTCGAAGCGTACGCTATCAGCCTCCTCGGGCGAGAAGGTGAGATGCACGCCCAGATCAGAGTAGTCGCGCTCCAGCTCTTCCTTGCCCTGTGCCAGGCGGAGGATGGTCTTACGCAAGATGGTGCTCTTCCCGACCCCATTGATACCACTGAGGACGTTCACGCCCGGCTTCAGGTTCCAGACGATATGACGAACGCCGCGCCACAAGGAATCGATCTCGATACGTTTGATATAATTGCCAGTCATATTCAGTTGACAGTTAATGGTTCTTATCGCGGACAAAGATAAGGATTTTGTTTAATGTTTGGCGTTTCACAAGGAAGGATTTTACATTTTGCGGCATATTTTTATAGCTTTTTCAACATTCCATTTTCAATTTTCAACTTTTAGGCCTATCTTTGCGCTGTCAACCATCAATTCTCCCCAATGGAATACATTTTCGAAACAACGATGGAAGTTCGCGACTACGAGTGCGACATTGAAGGCATTGTCAACAACGCCAACTACCTGCATTATGCTGAGCACACACGCCACCTGTTCCTGCGCTCCATCGGCGTGAGCTTTGCCCAGCTCCACGAACAGGGTTACGACGCTGTCGTGGCGCGTATGAAACTGGACTTCAAGACCCCGCTGCGCTGCGATGACCGCTTTGTGTCGCGTCTGGCGCTGGAGAAGGACGGCGTGAAATACGTCTTTCATCAGGCTATCTACCGCGAGGCGGACATGCAGCTGGCTTTCCGCGGCGAGATCTCGCTTGTGTGCCTCTACCAAGGCCAGCTCGTCCGCACATCACCCTACGATGAGGCTTTTGCCAAAGTTCTCAACCAGCAGTAAAGGGTGAACGCAAGAGCTCTTCTCTTTGTTGTCGGATGGACGGTTTCCACGCTTGTACTAGCACAGGAAACGGTCTCATGGGAGGAGTTCATGCAAGAGATGACCGAGGAATATGCCGATGGCGACGGGGAACGATGGTTGGAGCAGATGGAACTGCTGAATGAGCTCCACGAGCATCCCCTCAACATCAACACGGCCGATTACGAAGACCTGCTACGTCTGCCGTTTCTGGATGAAAAAGCCGCAGAGGGCATCGTGGATTATATCGCCCTTCATGGTGCTATGCGCACGCTGGGAGAGCTGCGCCTCATCACCAGGCTGGACTATCGCGAACGGGAATGGCTGAAGTTCTTCGTATATGCCGGTCCCGTACCCGCCAAGACACCTGTGAATAAATGGAAAGGGGCGCAAGAAGAGCTCTCCACGCGCGTGGATATCCCCTGCTACCAACGGGATGGCTGGCCCTGGGCACGGGGCATCGCTCATCAGCTCCGCTTCACATGGCAACAGGGGCGCCGCCTGGATGCCGGGCTGAGGCTGGAGAAGGATGCCGGTGAGCCGATCTTCACCAAGCAATCGCCCTTCTGGGACAGCTACGGGGGCCACGCGATGCTGAAAGACATCGGTGTGATGAAGCGTCTGTTAGTAGGCGATTTCAAGGCGGGCTTCGGCGAGGGACTCGTCGTCAACAACGGCCTGCAGTACGGCAAAGCCTCCACGAGCCTTTGGCGCACCCTCGGGGGCATACGGCCTCATCGCTCCACGGACGAGATCTCCTTTATGCGAGGGGTAGCCGGCACGCTGGCCTTCGGCCGCCAGTGGGAGGTGACGGCCTTCTATTCCATCCGTTCCTTGGACGCTACCGTGAACAAAGACAACAGCGTCAGCAGCATCAACACGACGGGGCTGCACCGCACAGACAGCGAATGGAGCCACCGCCATACGCTCCTCAGCCAGACCACCGCGTTGCACGCACAATGGAAGCACAAAGGATGGCACGCGGGCATCACTGGAATGTTCCAATATTACGACCATCAGTTCCGCCAGAACAGCGCCCTCTATCGGCAGATCTACCCCGAAGGCTATCTGTTCGGAGCGGTTTCCGCTGACTACGGCTATCAGCACAATCGCCTCCTCCTGCGTGGCGAGACGGCCCACAGCTTCGACAGCCGCGGAGGCGGTTGGGCCACGCTGAACAAAGCCGCCTGGCGCTTCAATGCCAACACGCAGCTGTCCCTCATCCAACGTTATTACTCCACCAGCTACTACTCGCCCCATGCCTCTGCCATCGGCGAGAACAGCCATGTGCAAAACGAAAGCGGCATCACCCTGCAATTCGATGCCAGCCGCCTCGGCCCCTTCGCCCTGCTGGCCCTCTTCGATTACTTCTACTCCCCATGGCCACGCTACACCATGACCCGCTATTCCACCGGTTGGGAAGCGATCCTGCAGACGACCTGGCAACCCCGCAGCCACTACCAGCTGCGCCTGCGCTATCGCGTCAAGAGCAAGGAGGCGAGTGACCGCCGCCATTACAGCCACCAGCTGCGCGCCTCCTATACCTACAAATTCAACACACACTGGAACGCCGCCCTCTCGGCCTTCCTGCACCGCTACCATGAGCCCGACGCGCCACGCGCCACTGGTCAGCCTGCGTCGTCCAATGGCTTCGCCCTGGCGCCGCAGGTCAACTACGAGAGCGCGGAACAGCGCCTGCGCGCATCACTGATGTTCGTATGGTTTCACACCGACGACTACGACAGCCGCCTGTATATCTACGAGCCTTCTCTCTACCGGACCTTCGGGATGGCACAGCTCTATGGCAAAGGCCAACGCCTTGCGGCCACGCTACGTTGGCGCACGACGAACAAGCGGTGTGAGCTGCAAACAAAAGTCGGTGTAACGCATTACACCGACCGTAGTGAAATATCTTCTGGCATCCTACGCATCAGCACGCCTTGGAAGCCGGACGTTCAACTGCTGCTGCGCCTGAAATGGTAACGCTCATCAGCAGTAGCTGCTGCCGTCGAAACAATGCGTGCAGACTTTGCACTTGGGCAGCCCAATGGCTTTCACCAGAATCTCAAGGGTGTTGAACTGCAGAGAGGTGAGCCCTAAGCGACGGCCCATTTCCTCGACCATCGCACGGTATTTCTCGGAGCCTGTACGGGCATACTCCTGCAGGATCTCATTGGGTGTGGAGCCTTCGCCGCCAATGCCACCGGGCGTCTTGTCGCGGTCGTTCTCCAAATCGTGAATCACCTGTCGCGTCAACAGCTCCATATCGCTCTTCGAGGCCGAGAAGTTGATGAAGGGACAGCCGTAAATAAGGGGCGGACAGGCAATGCGCATATGCACTTCCTTGGCGCCCAACTCAAAGAGGCCCCTGACATTATCGCGCAGCTGCGTGCCGCGCACAATGCTGTCGTCGCAGAACAAGCAGCGCTGGCCCGCCAAAGCATCGCGGTTGGGAATCAGCTTCATCTTCGCCACCAGGTTACGTGTCAGCTGGTTGCCCGGCATAAAGGAGCGCGGCCATGTGGGCGTGTATTTGCTGACCGCACGGCGATAGGGCTTGCCAATACCCTCAGCATAGCCGGTCGCCATGCCGACGCCGGAGTCGGGAATACCGCTGACGATATCCACCTCGGTCTTGTCCGTTTCGCCCATCATCATACCGCAGGTGTGGCGCATGGCCTCTACGTTGCGGCCCTCATAGCTGGACGTGGGGAAACCGTAATAAACCCACAGGAACGAGCAGACCTGCATCTCCTTCTCGGGGGCGCGCAGGCGTTCCATGCCGTCGGCCGTGAGGCGAATGATCTCACCCGGACCTAAATAGTACTCTATCTCGAAATCCAAGTTGGGAAAGCTGCTGCTCTCGCTGGTGGCAGCCCAAGCACCATCTTTCTTACCGACGATAATAGGTGTTCGTCCCAGACGGTCGCGGGCTGCAATGATTCCGTTCTCTGTAAGAATAAGCATGGAGCACGACCCCTTCACCTTGTTATATACATTCTCTATGCCATCGACAAAGCTCTTGCCACGGGCAATGAGCAGCGTGATGAGTTCCGTGGGGTTGGTCTTGCCGCTGGACATCTCGGAGAAATGGTCGCCGTTGGCCAACAGCTCGCTAGTGAGTTCCTCGAGGTTGTTGACCTTGGCCACGGTGACCACAGCCATCTTGCCCAGGTGGGAGTTCACCATGATGGGCTGCGGGTCTGTGTCGGAGATGACACCGATGCCGCTGTTACCCTCGAAGCGCGTGAGTTCCTTCTCAAAACGCGAACGGAAATAGTTGCTCTCGAGATTGTGAATACTGCGGAAGAAGCCTTTCTCCTCAGAGTACGTGGCGAGACCGCCGCGCTTCGTGCCGAGGTGGCTGTTGTAGTCCGTGCCATAGAAGAGGTCTGTGATGACCGGACGCGTAGCTATTGTTCCGAAAAAACCGCCCATGGGGAGAGTTGAGAGTTGAGAGTTTAAAGGGAGCCCAGTACTTCGCGGGCACGCTGCAGGGCCAGATTGATATGGGGCTGGATATTCTCCTCGCCCACGATGGTGCCGAAGTCGTTGTGCATCAACACTTCGTGTACCTTGGGATTGACACCGGAGAGGATGACATGAATGCCCTCCTGGCGAGACATCTGAATGAGGTTCTCCAGGTTGTGCATACCTGTGCTATCGACAAACGGCACCTTACGCATACGAATAATGCGAACCTTCGGGCGATGAGGCATTCGTCCCATGATTTCCTCGAAGCGGTTGGCGATACCGAAGAAGAAAGGGCCGTTGATCTCATAAACCTCACAGCCATCGGGAATCTTGAAGTGCTCCAGGTTCGTAGCCTCGAAGTCAACTTCCTCAGCGGGGTCAATCTCATCGGTGAGGACGCTGACCTGCGTGGTCTCAGCCATACGGCGCATGCAGAGCAGACATGCCAGCATCAGACCGACTTCAATGGCTACCGTGAGGTCGAAGATGACCGTGAGGAAGAACGTGATGAGCAGCACGGAGATGTCCGACTTGGGGTTCTTCAGCAGCTGACGGAAGGTGCGCCAGCCGCTCATATTATAGCTCACAATCACCAATACACCCGCCAGACAGGCCATCGGGATATACTGCGCGTAGGGCATCAGGATCAAGAAGATGAGTAGCAGCACTGCAGCATGGATAATGCCCGCAATCGGCGTGCGGCCGCCGTTGTTGATATTGGTCATCGTGCGCGCGATGGCTCCCGTGGCAGGGATACCTCCGAAGATGGGACTGACGATATTGGCCACGCCCTGTGCGATGAGCTCCTGGTTCGAGTCGTGGCGGTCGCCGATCACACCGTCGGCCACCGTCGCCGACAGCAGCGACTCAATGGCACCAAGCACGGCGATCGTGATGGCCGGTGCGAAGAGGCCGCGAATGATCTCCCACGACAGCGCCGGAACCTCGGGCGAGGGCAACGCGGCATTGATGCGGAAGCGGTCGCCGATGGTATCAACGCTCTCGGCCAGCCCGTAGCTCTTGAGAATCAGCACGCCCACCGTCATCACGATAATCGCAATGAGGGAACCCGGCAGTTTGTTCAGCGCCGAGAGATGGCCGTTGACATACTTGACCTTATTCATGTAGGGCCAGCAGGCGATGATCAGCACAGACCCGACACCCACAATGGTGCTCCACAGGTCTATGCTCCCGAAGTTGTGCGCATAGCAGCCCCATTTCGACAGGAAATCGGCGGGCACGGCACCGTCGATGGTCAGACCGAAGAGGTCTTTCACCTGTGTCGTGAAGATGGTCAGGGCTATACCGCTCGTGAAACCCACGACAATGGGATAAGGGATATACTTGATGATGGTCCCCAAGCGGAACAGCCCTAATAATATAAGGAACGCGCCCGCGAGGATGGTGGCTACCATCAGCCCCTGCATGCCGTACTGCTGGATAATACCGGCTATAATAACGATGAACGCTCCCGTGGGGCCGCCAATCTGTACGCGCGAACCGCCGAGGAGCGAGATGATTAAGCCTGCCACGATGGCAGTGATGATACCCTGTTCGGGCGTGACCCCGGAAGCGATACCGAAGGCGATGGCCAGCGGCAGGGCTACAATGCCTACGATGATACCCGCCAGCAGGTCCTTGACGAACGTCTCGCGGTCGTAGTTTTTTAAGCTACTGAAGATAGTTGGCTTCATGAATGTGCCTGTTTGAGGCTGCAAAGGTACGCTTTTTGTCGCTTTTTATGAACTTCAACCAAGAAAAAAGGACACAAAGATGATGATTTTATTGATTTATGCTTATCTTTGCCCCGAAAAAACATTCAACATTAAACTTTAAACATTAAACTTGCGGCTGTGTCCGCATCTGAAAAACTATGTTCGAAAACCAACCCAAAGGTCTCTGGGCACTCGCCCTGGCCAACACCGGCGAGCGCTTCGGTTACTACACCATGCTCGCCGTCTTCGCGCTGTTCCTTGGTGAGAACTTCGGTCTCACCGAGTCTGTATCCGGTATCATCTATGGCGTCTTCCTCGGCCTCGTCTATTTCCTGCCGTTGGTAGGAGGTATTATGGCCGATAAGTTTGGCTTCGGGCGCATGGTAACCATTGGCATCATGATCATGTTCCTGGGCTACCTGTTCCTGTCCATTCCCCTCGGCAGTGGTGCCGTAGCGTTCGCGGGTATGTTCGCGGCCTTGCTGCTCATCAGCTTTGGAACGGGCCTTTTCAAGGGCAACCTGCAAGTGATGGTCGGCAATCTCTACGATGAGCCTCGCTTTGCTGACCGCCGCGACGCTGGCTTCTCGCTCTTCTATATGGCTATCAATATCGGTGCGCTCTTTGCACCCACGGCGGCTGTAGAGATTATGAAATGGGCTGAGATCGAACTGGGCTACTCCCATGCCGACAGCTATCACTTCGCCTTTGCCGTAGCCTGTGCGTCGTTGATTCTCTCGATTGCCATCTACTACACGTTCCGCAGCACCTTCCGCCATGTTGAGGGCGAGAAGAAAAAGGATGCCGCCACCAATGCAGCCTCCGAAGAGGAACTCTCTCCCGAGGAGACACGCCAGCGCATCACGGCCCTCATCTTGGTCTTCGCCGTCGTCATCTTCTTCTGGATGGCCTTCCATCAGAACGGTCTCTCCCTGACGTATTTCGCCAATCAGTTCACGCATAAGACTGCAGAGGGCGTTGACACGATGCCCTTCAATGTGTGGAATCTCGTGGCCATCATCTTCATCGTCTATGGTCTCTTCTCCATCTTCCAGAGCAAGACCATGAAAGGTAAGGGCATTGCCACCGCCGTGGTAGCCGCCGCAGGCTGCTTCCTGGTCTATCAGTACCAGCATGCCACAGGCACCGTAGATATCAGCGCTCCCATTTTCCAGCACTTCAACCCCTTCTATGTCGTCGCCCTGACACCAGTGTCGATGGCCATCTTCAGCGCCCTCGCCGCCAAGGGGAAAGAGCCCAAGGCACCTCGTAAGATTGCCTATGGTATGATCATCGCCGCCATCGCCTTCTGCCTGATGATCTTCGCATCGCAGGGGCTGCTGACGCCCAACGAACAGAAAGCAGCCATCGAAGCTGGCACAGCCACCTATCCCGCATCGCCCTACTGGCTCATCTCCGTATATCTCGTACTCACCTTTGGCGAACTGTTGCTCTCACCGATGGGCATCTCCTTCGTGTCGAAGGTGGCACCCCCGAAATACAAGGGTATGATGATGGGCGGTTGGTTCGTGGCTACGGCCATCGGCAACCTCCTCGTCTCCGTGGGCGGAATCCTGTGGGGCGGTCTCTCGCTGACAACCGTCTGGCTCGTCTTCGCGGCTCTCTGCCTCCTCAGTGCCCTCTTCATGTTCTCCATGATGAAACGCCTGGAGAAAGTTGCATGACTCCCCTTTAACTCCCCTTTGAACTCCCATTTAAATAGAATATGAGAAAGTTATTTATTCTTGCAGTATTGCAATTGTGCATGGCCACTTTGTCAGCACAGACACTAGTCATCACCGTCAACGCCAAGAAACCCGGCGCTGCCATTCAGCCCACGATGTACGGTATCTTCTTCGAGGATATCAACTACGCTGCCGACGGCGGCCTCTACGCCGAGCTCATCAAGAACCGCAGCTTCGAGTTCCCAAACCCCTACACCGGTTGGGACATCTCCGGTAAGGTGACGCTCATGGACGATGGTCCCTTCGAGCGTAACCCGCATTATGTACGTCTGGCTCCCTCCGGCCACCGCGACAAGCACACGATGATCGAGAACCATGGTTTCTTCGGCATCGGTGTCAAGGCCGGCGAAGCATACCGTTTCTCTCTCTGGGCACGTGTGCCGGACGGCGGCAAATCCAAGCTCTGGATTGACCTCGTCGATAACGCCACCATGGAGGAGGACCAGAAGCTGGGCAACACGGGCGTTGAGATCGAGGGCAACGAATGGAAGAAATACACGGCCATCATCAAACCCCGCCGCACCTTTGCCAAGGCACACCTGCGCATTTGGGGCGACAGCAAGGTGACGACCGATGTGGAGCACATCAGCCTCTTCCCCGTGAACACCTATAAGGGTCATGAGAACGGTATGCGCATCGACGTGGCGCAGGCACTTGAAGACCTGCACCCGGGTGTGTTCCGCTTCCCCGGCGGCTGTATCGTCGAGGGCACAGACCTCGCCACACGCTACCAGTGGAAGAACACCGTGGGCCCCGTCGAGAACCGTCCGCTCAACGAGAACCGCTGGCACTACACCTTCACGCAGCGCTACTTCCCCGACTACTTCCAGAGCTACGGCCTCGGCTTCTTCGAGTACTTCCAGCTCTCCGAGGAGATTGGCGCCGAGCCGCTGCCCGTGCTGAATGTGGGCATGGCCTGCCAGTTCCAGAACGGTGACGACGCCCACGCCGCCTGCACGAAGGAAGGCCTGCAGCAGTTCATCGATGACTGCATCGATCTCATCGACTTCGCCAATGGCGACCCCGCCACCAACCAGTGGGCCAAGCTGCGCGCCGACATGGGGCACCCCGCACCCTTCAACCTCAAGTTCCTGGGCATCGGCAACGAGCAGTGGGAGAAGCCCTACTTCGACCGCCTCGCCATCATCGCCCCCGAAGTGCGCAAGGCTCACCCCGAAATCAAGATCATCGGCACCAGCGGCCCCAACGCCGAGGACGGCCACTTCTTCAATGGCTGGAAGGCCATGCGCGAGCTGAAGGCCGACCTCGTGGATGAGCACTACTATCGCGATATCCAATGGTACAAGAACTCCATGAACCGCTACTCCGACCGTAAGTTCTACACCAAGGACGGTCCGCGCGTCTTCGCCGGCGAATGGGCCTGCCACGACAAGGGTAAGAAATACAACCACGCCGGTGCCAGCATCTACGAGGCTGCCTTCATGACCAACATCGAGCGTAACGCCGACCTGGTGCACATGGCCACCTACGCCCCACTGTTCTCGCATGTCGAGGGCTGGCAGTGGCGCCCCGACCTCATTTGGTATGACAACCTCTCCACCGCCCGCACCGCCAGCTACTACGTGCAGCAGCTCTACTCGCTGAATCCCGGTACGAATGTCCTCCCCACAACCATCAGCATCAACGGTGCCCAGCCCGCTGCCAACCCCGTGCCCGAAGGTGAGGACGGTGTCTTTGCCAGCGCTGTCATCGACAAGCAGAAGAACGAGATTATCGTGAAGGTCATCAATACGACCGACGCGACACAGCCCATCGAGATCAACATCACGGGCCTCTCCAAGAAGCAGCTCGCAGCCCTGCCCGCCACCGCCGAGGTGACGACCCTCGACTGCTCCAACTACGATGCCGAGAACCAGCCCGGCAAGCCCGAGATCGTGAAGCCGGCGAAAACCCAGGCCGCCATCTCCAACGGCACCATCCCCGGCTCCATTCCCGCCAAGACCTTCACCCTATACAAGGTAAAGATGTAATATGCGCATCGCCATCTTCGTGTCGGGTAGCGGCACCAATTGCGAGAATATCATCCGGTATTTCCAACATTCCGAGGACATTCGTGTCGCCCTTGTCGTGAGCAACCGCGCCGATGCATTTGCATTGGAGCGGGCTCAGCGGCTGGGCGTGCCGACGGCCATTGTCCCGAAGGTCGAGCTGAACACGCCCGAGGTGATGCTCTCGCTGCTGCAGGACTATCGCATCGACTTCATCGTCCTCGCCGGCTTCCTGCCGATCATTCCCGACTTCCTCATCAATGCCTTCCCCCGTCGCATCGTGAACATACACCCTGCCCTACTGCCCAAATACGGCGGCAAGGGCATGTGGGGTCACCATGTCCACGAGGCAGTAAAGGCTGCCGGAGAAACAGAAACGGGCATCACGATTCACTACGTGACGCCCGTGTGTGATGGCGGTGAAATCATTGCCCAGTTCGCTACGCCGCTGACACCCGACGATACGGCGGAGAGCATCGCCGAGAAAGTGCACCGCTTAGAGATGGCCCACTACCCCGCCGTGCTCAAAGAGCTTTTTAAATCGGTGACAGTGTGATGTAGTCCACATCGGGCATCCAGTCGCTGCCGTTATAGAGGCGAATGGTATTATAGCCCTTATGCAGAGGCACATCCACATAGATACGTCCCGCCTTCTGCCAATTGCGGGAATGTGTCTTCAGCGTGACAATATGCCGCCCGTTCACTTCCAACTCCATATCGCGGTCCTCCCCGCAGAAGAAATATACGGTGAGGCGGCGCACGCAGTCCTTCGCTACATAGACATCGCGCCACTGCAGGTCGTTGTCCTCGCGTGCCCCTAACCAGCAGGCCACATATCCGCCTGAGGCCTTGTTGTCAGCCGTGTAGATACCGCTTTTCTCTGCTTGGTTATTGCGCAGCTCCTGATATGCAGACATATAACCCGTCTCAGCCTCATAGCGAGTACGCTCCAGACGCTTCTTCCCCTTGAAGCGGTAGATCTTGGTGCCGTGAGCGGGAACGAGGATGCAAAGCTGATTATGCCATAGACCATGGTCCTTCTGTGCAATGCAGTCGTACGTTTCTATGGGGTCCTCCAAGTCAACGGTACCAAAGTCAATGGTATAGAGTTGCTCTTCGTCACTGGGGTTGTAGATGGCTACGGCACGCTCCCTACCTTGGCGTTTCTTGATATCCTTGACAAGGAAGAAGCACTCACCCTGCTTGTCAGCCACGTAGGCCTGCAGGTGCAGCGGGTCTTGGTTCAGGGCGATGAGGTCCTTGTTGCACAGCAGCTTCAGCGATTCCGGACGTATCTTCGTCATGTCACAGCCGATGAGCAGCGGCGAGCTCATGATACACCACATGCCGAAATGCGTCTCGTCCTCCACCTGCGTCATCGAGCGGCCGATCTCCAGCATGTCCATGTCGTTGTAGTGGCCGTCGCGGCAGTAAGCGCTCAGGTACAGGTTCTCAGCCAGGATGTCATGCACGCTCTTCCAGGCATCATAGATGTCACCCGTCGTGCGCCATGAATCCGCGATATCGGCAGCCCACGTGCCGGGGAACGCCCAACGACAGATGTTGAACACGATGTCCTTGTGGCCCGTGTTCTTCAGGGCATGCGTGATGGCCGTGTAGCGCTCGCGCTCATCCATCTTGATCTTCCAGTCGTTGCCCCAGGCCTCACCGCCGCAGTAGTCCACCTTGATGAAGTCGAAGTCGTGCTCCTTGAAGAAGAAGTCCGCGTCCTGCTGGTCGTGGCCGTAGAAACCCACGCCTGCGCCCGAACGGTCGGGATTGTGAATGCTGCCGCACGTGTTCTGACCTGCGTCGCTGTAGATACCGGCCTTCAGGCCCAGACGGTGGATATGCTCCACGACGGGTGTCAGCCCATTCGGGAAGCGCTCCGGATGCACACGCAGGCGACCGTTCTCATCGCGGCCGTAGAAATAGCCGTCATCGATGTTCACATACTTGTAGCCTGCCGCTTGCAGACCCGAGTTGTGCATGGCATCAGCCTGCGACTTGATCACCTCCTCGTTGATATTCAGGGCGAAGGTGTTCCATGAGCTCCAGCCCATCGTGGGCGTGCGCTGTGCCAGTGCCGTACCCGCCACCAGCATCAGCAGGAAGAAGATGTTTTTACGCATAATAAAGATTCTTTGACCCGACAAAAATACAACATTTTTCGGAGACGCACGACTTACGGTTCACTTTTTATCATTATTTAAGATAACGCGCGCGAGGAGGGGACTTTGCCCTCATCTCCGCCCTCTTTTGCACAAATGAGGGGCAAGTGTGCAAGGATTATTCGTTTTTGAGCGTTTTATTTTGTCATGTGCAGGGAATTGTGTAATTTTGCGCCGCTTTTAATCAAACAAACGAATAAAACGCTAAACGTTAAACGACTAAACGCTAAACAAGAAATAATATGGCATTGAAAATCGTTGTGCTGGCCAAGCAAGTGCCAGACACCCGTAATGTGGGTAAGGACGCCATGACGGCCGAAGGTACGGTCAACCGCTCCGCACTGCCCGCAATTTTTAATCCCGAAGACTTGAACGCGCTGGAACAGGCGCTGCGTCTGAAAGAGCAGAACCCCGGCTCCACGGTGGGCGTTCTGACGATGGGCCCTCCCCGTGCGGGCGAGATTATCCGTCAGGGCCTCTATCGCGGTGCTGACACGGGTTGGCTGCTCACCGACCGCCTCTTCGCAGGTGCTGACACGCTGGCCACCAGCTACGCCCTCGCCACTGCCATCAAGAAGATTGGAGACGTGGATATCGTCATCGGCGGCCGTCAGGCTATCGACGGCGACACGGCTCAGGTGGGTCCGCAGGTGGCTCAGAAGCTGGGACTCAATCAGGTGACCTACGCCGAGGAGGTTCTCAGCGTGAAGGATGGTAAGGCGACCATCAAGCGCGTCATCGACGGCGGCGTGGAAACCGTGGAGGCTCCCCTGCCGGTAGTGATTACCGTCAACGGCAGCGCTGCTCCCTGTCGCCCGCAGAATGCCAAGCTGGTGATGAAGTACAAATATGCTACCTGCCCCTTGGAGAGGGTGGCCCCCTCTACGGCCCCCGAGGGGGCTTCTAATGCTACAGGGTCTGTTGTGTCCCCCTCGGGGGACGAAAGGGGGGCCCTGTATGCAGAACGCCCCTACCTGACGCTGAACCAGTGGAGCGTTGCCGATGTGAACGGTGACCCCGCACAGTGCGGTCTGAGTGGCTCGCCCACCAAGGTGAAGGCCATCAAGAACATCGTGTTCCAAGCTAAGGAGTCGAAGACTTTGACGGCTTCTGACGCAGACATCGAGGGAATGATCAAAGAATTACTTGAAGAGAAGATCATCGGATAGAAGACCCACCCCTCACCCTCCCTTGTAGGGAGGGAGTGGTCACCTTTCAAGAATTATAAATTAATGAGTACAACTATGCAAGATAATCAATCCGCAAAAGTAAATACTCCCCTCCATACAAGGGAGGGGCACGGGGGTGGGTCTGTCTTTGTCTATTGCGAGATAGAAGAGACCCACGTACAGGAAGTATCTCAGGAGCTGCTGACCAAGGGTCGCAAGCTCGCCAATACGCTGGGCGTGGAGCTGCACGCCGTGGTGGCCGGAACAGGCATCAAGGGCAAGGTGGAAGACCAGATCCTGCCTTATGGCGTGGATAAGCTCTTCGTCTTCGACGCCCCCGAACTGTTCCCCTACACCAGCGCACCCCACACGGACATCCTCGTGAACCTCTTCAAGGAGGAGCAGCCGCAGATCTGCCTCATGGGCGCTACGGTCATCGGCCGCGACCTCGGTCCGCGCGTCAGTTCCTCGCTCACCAGCGGCCTCACCGCCGACTGCACGGAACTGGAGATCGGTCCGTATGAGGACAAGAAGAATGACAAAGTCTATGAGAACCTGTTGTATCAGATTCGTCCCGCCTTCGGTGGTAACATCGTGGCTACGATTGTGAACCCCGACCATCGGCCGCAGATGGCTACCGTCCGCTCTGGCGTGATGCAGAAGGCCATCTATGAGCCCACGGGGGAAAACCCCGTGGCACGAAACGAGGTTGTCTATCCCGAAGTCGGCAAGTATGTCAGCCCCGAAGCCTTCGTCGTGAAGGTCCTCGACCACCACGTGGAGGCTGCCAAGCACAACCTGAAGGGCGCGCCCATCGTGGTGGCCGGCGGCTATGGCATGGGTTGCAAGGAGAACTTCGACATGCTGTTCCAGCTCGCCAAGGTGCTGCACGGCGAAGTCGGCGGCTCACGCGCAGCTGTGGACGCCGGCTGGCTCGACCACGACCGTCAGATTGGTCAGACAGGTGTCACCGTGCACCCGAAGGTGTATATCGCCTGCGGCATCAGCGGACAGATTCAGCATATCGCCGGCATGCAGGACTCCGGCATCATCATCAGCATCAACAATGACCCCGATGCACCCATCAACCGCATTGCTGACTACGTCATCACCGGCACCGTGGAAGAGGTCGTCCCCAAGCTCATTAAGTACTACAAGCAAAACAGCAAATAATCATGGCAAACTATTATAGCGATCATCCCGAAATAGCGTTTCACCTCGACCATCCGTTGATGAAGCGCATCGTTGAGCTCAAGGAGCGCAACTTCGCCGATGCAAAAGACTTCGACTACGCCCCGGTTGACTTGGGCGACGCCATCGAGAACTACAAGCAGATTCTCGACATCACCGGCGACGTGGCCGCCAACATCATCGCTCCCAACTCCGAGAGCGTGGACCTCGAAGGGCCGCATCTCGAGAACGGACGTATGATCTACGCCAGCAAGACCGTTGAGAACATCGACGCCACGCGCAAAGCAGGCCTCTGGGGCGTCTCCATGCCCCGTCGCTACGGCGGCCTGAACCTGCCCAACGCGGTGTTCTCCATGCTCAGCGAGATGATTTCTGCTGCCGATGCCGGCTTCCAGAACATCTGGTCGTTGCAGTCGTGCATCGACACACTCTATGAATTCGGTTCCGAAGAGCAGCGCCAGAAGTACATCCCCCGTGTCTGTGCCGGCGAAGGCATGTCGATGGACCTCACCGAGCCCGATGCCGGCAGCGACCTGCAGCGCGTAATGCTGAAGGCCACCTACGACGAGAAGGAGAACTGCTGGCGTCTGAACGGCGTGAAGCGCTTCATCACCAACGGCGACTCCGACATCCACCTCGTCCTGGCCCGCTCGGAAGAGGGCACGAAGGACGGCCGCGGCCTGTCCATGTTCATCTACGACAAGCGCCAGGGCGGTGTCGATGTTCGACATATCGAGCACAAGCTGGGCATCCACGGCTCACCCACCTGCGAGCTCACCTACAAGAACGCAAAGGCAGAGCTGTGCGGCAGCACCCGTCTGGGCCTCATCAAGTATGTGATGGCCCTCATGAACGGTGCCCGCCTGGGTATCGCAGCCCAGAGCGTAGGTGTCGAGCAGGAGGCCTACAACGAAGGTCTCGCCTATGCCAAGGAGCGTCAGCAGTTTGGCGACAAGATCATCAACTTCCCCGCCGTCTATGACATGCTCAGCCGCATGAAGGCCAAGCTCGATGCCGGTCGTTCGCTGCTCTACGAGACAGCCTGCTACGTCGATGTGTACAAGGCACTCGAGGACATAGAGCGCGACCGTAAGCTGACGCCCGAGGAGAAGCAGGAGCTCAAGAAGTTCCAGCGCCTGGCAGATGCCTTCACACCGCTGGCCAAGGGCATGAACTCCGAGTATGCCAACCAGAACGCCTACGATG
>CAMVUB010000028.1 GCA_947170495.1 uncultured Prevotellaceae bacterium | reverse complement strand
CATAAGAGCCTCGTACAAACCGCTTCTCGCATGAAAGATGATGGCCTATCGGCCAAGCAAATAGCCCGATATACGGGCTTGTCAGTAGAAGAGATTGAGAAATTATAAATCGCCCACTTACAACCCTTAAACGATAACCCCCTAACCCTTAACCCATATTCACCCCTTAAACTGTTTATGAAATAAACCATAATAAATAGACATACAGACAGAAGCGTCCGCTTAGATTCTATAGCCTTTCCGACATTCTCGGGAAGGCTTTTTTGTGCCCCATCCCGAATAAAATCTTGCAAAAAAACAGCACACGAGCGAAAGGAAGGGCTCGTGTGCTGTGCACTTGTTACTATCTCATAAAAGTGTAAAAACCGTACTCTTTAATATATTCATTATCACTATAATAATGGTCATAATATTCAACTATTAACTTATTTGCAGAGATAGACTTAATGACCATAAGGTCACCTCCTTTTGCATACTCATTATTACCTTCCTTTTTAAGAGTTATGGTGTCAATCTCTTTTTCATCCTGATCTGTAAGAAGCAGATTCTCCCCACTTTTCTTAAAAATCCAAATTCGTTCGTTTGCGAAGTCATCATAAGTTTTGCTAAAAGTCACATTATTCATATCTGGTTTTCCATCCTTCCATTGATACCAGATTTCAGATTTAAGATACCACGTACCTTCGATAGAAGCACTTTCTTTATCGTCACTACTACTGCAAGCAGTAAAGCCCACACTCACAAGCACTGCAAAAAATGCTATTCCAATCAATCTAAATGTTTTCATAAATATCATAATATATTTGTTGTCTTTCTCAAGAGCCTATTTCATGTCCTATCGGCGACAAAGATAGTGATTATTTCTGAGCTGCAAGCAAAAAGGGAGGAAAAAGTACAATAACTACACATAAAGGCCGTCGTGTTTTAAACGGATAATATCGCCGATGTTGACGATATGAAGCGATAATATATCAACTAAAACCTAATTATTGTGAAATTTTCACGGAATACTAAATTAAATTTTGATATATGGGAGTTTTTGTAGTACATTTGTGCCCGAAATGAAAACTATAAGAACGAATCCTATGGTACAGGAGTTTCAAGTACAGAATTTCTACAGCATCAGGGAGCGGCAAACCATCAGTTTTGTGCCGAATAATGATGATAATATGCGTGGGCAATATGTCCATCAAGTGGCTGAGGGAGTAGAACTCCTGAAGATAGGTATTGTGTATGGTAGCAATGCCAGCGGTAAGACCACCTTGCTCAATGCTCTGTCCTTCTTCCGTAGCGTGATGCTCGGCAAGCCTGAGTCGAAGAATGACGGCATGGGCTACTACCCGTTCCTGCTCGACAATCACAGTAGAGACGAGCATTCGCACATGCAGATGACCTTTTGGATTAAGGGAGAAAAGTATGTCATAAGTCTGGAGTTTGACAGCAAGCGAATATATGAGGAGTCGCTGATTGTATATACCAGCGCTCGTCCCACTACGCTTTACAAACGTGTTTATCAGTCGGAGTCCGACCATACGGAGGTAACTTTTGGCAATAAAGCTGGCATCGAAAAGGCTACAGGACGTGCCATCGAGGGCAATACGATCAACAACTGTACGGTGATGGCTGCCTTTGGGCAAACGAATGCCCACGCCTCAAGGCTTAACGATGTGTTTGATTTCTTTTACGCTGGAATGCAGAGGCTCGTGAGTCCCAAAGATCCTCTGTCGTACGATGTGAAGAGCGAACTTCGGAATGACACGGACGGAAAGAAGAAACGATTCCTTCTCCAACTGCTGAAAGCGAGTGATTTTAACATCGTTGGCATGAGGCACGGCACCAGCGAACACGATGATATTATGTTCAGACATACGGGCGAGGATGGCGAATATGAGTTGCACGAGCGGCTGGAGTCTGCCGGTACACATCGGTTTCTGGGTATGTCAATCGTGCTGTACTACGTATTGCACGAGAACAACTTTATCCCCGTTGACGAGATAGAGACCAGCATCCACTATGAGTTGCTCGCTTATTTCATCAAACTGTTCCTGGCCAACAGCGAGGGTTCATCGCAATTATTGATGACCACTCACGACATCAACCTGCTGAACGAGGATTTTATTCGTCGCGATGTGGTGTGGTTTACCGACAAGAGCAAGGAGGGAGCCACCCAGATTAAACGACTCTCTTCACTCGGTCTGCACAAGACCATGAATCCATACAATGCCTACAAGCAGGGTAAGTTGGTGGATCTGCCTTTCCTCGGAAGTATTTACCTTGAAACGGAGTAACGACGCATGGCTGTTAAGAAGAGTATTGCAATCATAGGCGAGGGTGAAACAGAGTGGTGGTACTTTGAGACCCTCCGCGTGGCTTGCCGCTATAAGTTCAAGGTAGCGCCCGACTTTCCCCAGCATTCGGATATTCCACACATGGCTAAACTGGCTGAGGACTATGTGAAACGCGAGACCGACTACGTGGTTTGCCTTGTGGATATGGACCGCCTGCTCAGGGTGCCTGCAGAAATGGCGACTTATCAGAAGCTGAAAAAGAAAAGCAGCCAGAATGTGATTTGGATTGAGACCAATCCATGTACTGAGTTCTGGTTTCTGCTCCACTTCCTGCCGCAGCTTTCCACCAAACATTACGAAACATTCGAGGATGTCTTGCCCGATCTGCAGCGATATATGCCAGACTACGAGAAGACCGCCCGTTACTTCAGACAGAACAACCTGTACAAGTATCTGACGGAGAACGGCGACCTCGGGCGCGCCATCGGTTATGCAGAGGAATTAACCCGTCTGAGCGAGGCAACGCCTGAAGACAGAATAGCATACACTCAGATGCACAAGGTGTTTAAGTTAATTGCGTCGATGAATGCAGAAGAGGCTGAGGGGGGCGATAAAAACGACTTAAAAACGGAAAATCACAATCGGAACAACGAAATTCGGCGACAAATCATCGATTTTATCGCCGATAATGAGATTTCGGATTCAAAAACCGTTTCAAAAGCCATCGGACTCAAAGCCTCAAGAACCCGTGACTATCTGAAACAACTCGTGGACGAAGGCATTCTTGAAATAGAGGGTGAGTATAAGAATAGGAAGTATAAGATGAAGAAGTAAAAGAGTGTGCCGAATATTAGTTTCTCTATAAGCTTATTCGATTACAATCCTCTTCCTGCAGCTCCAGCGCGTCCTGCCCTCGCTCGTCCACCACCAGCTGCCGCCCGACTGCAAGGACTTCAGCGACCTCTACCTCAAACGCAAAAACGACAACTCCCTTCCTTCATAAGTTCTCAATTCCCTTCCCTCATAAGTTCCACTAATGGGAAAAACAGGAGCACCGCAGTGCAAATGCCAACGCACCGCGGTGCATTCGCCTTCGTACCACGGTGCGTTGAGTGTCCCACCACGGTGGTCCAGTCGGAAGACCACGGTCTTATGGCTTGAAGACCGCGGTCTTCAAGCCATAAGAGTGCGGTCTTCAGAAGGGGAGACGGGGTGACAAACGTCACTTTCCTTTCCTGAACTCTCTGGGGTTCATGCCTTTCATGCGGTTGAAGAAACGGGTGAAGGTGGTGACTTCGGCGAAATGGAGGCGGTCGGAGATTTGGGTGATGCTGAGCGAGGTCTGGCGCAGGAGGAACACGGCTTCCATGAGGAGCATCTGGTTGATGTAGTCAACGACAGTGCGACCTCCTGACACCTGACGGACGACACGCGAGAGGTAGGTGGTGGTGATGCAGAGTTCGGAGGCGTAGAAGCCGATGTCGTGGTGCTCCTCGAAATGCTTGGGCAGCAGGCTGAGGAAGCCAAGGAAGATTTCCTCGACGCGCTTGGGGAAGCCGTGCGTCTCGTTCGTGCCGAAGGTCCACTCCACGTTGGTCTCCATGCAGATGACATTGCCGTCCCACTCCCCCTCGGGTATGAACAGGTTTCTCAATTGCGAAAATTCCTTTAAGCTGTACAAATATTTTACAATTAGATAATTTTACAATTTTACAATTTATGCTTACGCGGCGCAAAGATATAGAGAATTTTTGAATTTGTTTCGTTTTGGTCGGTTTTTGTTTCGTTAGGGTATGCAATTCTATGTGAATAACGCCATATCTTTGCAACGCGATAAGCACCCTAAATTAAGGGGATGGGGGTCTGAACAGGCGCAGACTCTGAATAATTAAAGTATTACGGTCTGCAAACGTCTGTTCAGACCCCTAAATCCCCTAACTTAGGGGACTAATAAACAAATAAAGATTATGACTAAAGAAGAAGCTATGAAGCAGTTCGCCATGTTGGGTGCTGCTTGGTTTGGAAACAGTAAGCAACATTTTGCTTTTTCGGCATACAACCGTCTGAACGGCTGGAACAAGCTGGCCGACAAGTGGAAGGAAGAGGCTGAAGAGGAGTGGAACGAGGCTGAGGAAGTGCTGAACCGCCTGGTGGAGCTCGGCTGCAAGCCCGCTGACCTGCAAGAGGCTATGAAGACGATGGAGTTCCCGTTCTACGATGACCCGAAGCAGCAGATTGAGTCAGACTATGAGCCCAACGCAGTTAAGATGCTGAGCGAGCTGGCCGCTGCCTTCGATGACGACTATCCCACGCAGAAGCTTATCCAGAAGTGGATTGACGACGAGAAGGAGCATATGGCTTGGGAGGCTCAGTACCTGAACTACATTGATAAACTCGGCTACGAGAATTTCCTCGCAGCAATGATGTAATTTTCTGGATTATGAAAGAGAAGGTATTACAGGCCATGCGTGAGTTCGGTGCTCCCGTGAACGCTGGCAAGATTGCGGAAATCACAGGCATCGACCGCAAGGAAGTTGACAAGGCTTTTGCCGAGTTGAAGAAGGAGGGTGCGATTGTGTCGCCCGTCCGCTGCAAGTGGCAGCCCGCTTGATGACAACCACACTCATCATAGGACTGCTGATCCCTCTGCTGGGCACGATGCTCGGATCAGCTTTCGTGTTCTTCATGCGCGACGCGATGTCGGCACGGCTGCAAAAGTCGTTGCTCGGCTTCGCGTCGGGCGTGATGGTGGCTGCTTCGGTGTGGTCGCTGCTGATTCCGGCCATAGAGATGGGAGCCGATAGCGGCAAATGGGCCGTGGTGCCTGCTGCCGTCGGCTTCCTGTTGGGCATGGGCTTCCTGCTGCTCATCGACGAACTGACGCCTCACCTGCACATCGGCACAGACAAACCCGAGGGCCTGCGCTCCCATCTGTCGAAGACCGCCATGCTGGCCTTGGCCGTCACCATCCACAACCTGCCCGAGGGTATGGCCGTCGGCGTGGTGTTCGCAGGAGCCGAGAACGGAGCCGCACACATCTCGCTGGCTGGTGCCATCGCTGTGTCGTTGGGTATCGCCATTCAGAACATTCCCGAAGGAGCCATCATCTCCATGCCGATGCGAGCGGCAGGCAACAGCCGTTGGCGTTCGTTCCTGTTGGGTTCCCTCAGCGGTGCCGTAGAGCCCATCGGAGCCGTTGCCGTCCTGCTGTTGGCTTCACTCCTGATGCCCGCCCTACCCTACCTACTTACCTTTGCCGCCGGTGCCATGTTCTATGTCGTGGTCGAGGAGCTCATCCCCGAAGCCTCCAGCGGCAAGCACAGCAACCTTAGCACCATCGGCTTCGCCGTCGGTTTCGTACTGATGATGGTACTCGATGTGGTGATGGGATAATTAAAGCATACTACTATGCAAGGAAACATTTCTAATTACAATTCCACCAAGGACATCTACTTTGCTGGGGGCTGCTTCTGGGGAACAGAGCATTTCTTCAAGCAGATTGAGGGCGTAGTCCTGACGGAAGTGGGATTCGCCAACGGACATACGGAGAACCCGACGTATAAGGAGGTTTATACCGATGAGACAGGCTTCGCAGAGACGGTTCTGGTGCGGTTCTGTCCTGATGTGGTCAGTCTGGAATTCCTGCTGCACATGTTCTTCAAGGCCATCGACCCGACCAGTCTGAACAAGCAGGGACACGACGAGGGGACACGCTATCGCACCGGTGTCTATTATACCGACCCTGCGGATCTGCCCGTCATCGAGAAGGTTTTTGCCGAAGAGCAGAAGAGATATGAGCTGCCCTTTGTAGTTGAGAAACTGCCCCTGCAGAACTTCTACACGGCAGAAGAGTATCACCAGGACTACCTCGACAAGAATCCCGATGGCTACTGCCACCTTCCGCTGTCGTTGTTTGAGTTCGCCAGAAAGGCTAACAGCAAAATCGAGGGCAAGCGGCCCAACCTGCAATGAACTACCAAGAGATTCATAACAGCGCAGAGCTCATGGAGCTCATCAGCCGCATCGGTTTCCTACCGTTGCTTGACAGCGGTATCAGGGGTTTCTCGGCGGAGGAGATGGTGGATGAGGACTGCCGCTATGTGGTGTTCCCGGATGGGGGCTGGGACTGGCCGCTGTGGAAATGGAAGGGCGAGGTCATCACGGAAGGGGGCCACGTCTATGGTAAGTTCTTTGCCGGTAAGGCGGGTTTCATCAGCCGCGAATGGTGGCCGGACTTCTGCAACTACCGCCGGAGCATACACGCTGCGCCAGCTGAGGAGAGCATCGAGGACACGATTCTGCTGACGCTGGCAGAGCACGGTAGCCTGATCACGCGTGAGCTGCGTGCCTTGTGCGGTTTCGACGGTCCGAAGATGCGCAGCCGGTTTGACGGCTATGTCACCCGATTGCAGATGGCTACGCGCATCGTCACGGAGGATTTCGTGTATCCACGCGACAGGCATAACCGCGAATACGGTTGGGGGTGGTCGCTGCTCACGACACCGGAACAGCTCTACGGCCGCGAGGCCTGCGCCTGCGACCGCTCTGCCGAGGAATCCCTCGAACGCATCCTGCAGCACCTGCATCAGATCTGCCCCGAGGCCACCGGGAAACAGCTGCTGCGGATGGTGAAATGAGTGTGTAGGGCGGACATTTTCTGTTAACAAACGTTTAATTTCGAGGCGGGCGATGAGATTCGCCTGCCTTTTGCGCGTGTGTAAGGAAATAATGTGTATATTTGTCCGCTGAAAACCGAACACCATCATTTACCTACTAACTGAAACTATGGCACACCGTAACACCACATGGTTTGACCATATCCGCATCTATCATCTACTGATCGACCGCTTCAATGGCGGATGGCAGACACCGCCCGCCAGCAAGAACGTGTTTTGCGGTGGACACCTGCAAGGGGTCATCGAGAAACTCGACTATATCAAGGACCTCGGCTTCACGGCCATCATGCTCTCGCCCATCTTCAAGACGGCGAACTACCACGGCTACCACACGCTGAACTTCGAGGAGGTGGATCCCCACTATGGCACGTGGGAGGACTACCAGCGGCTGCTGGACCTGGCTCACCAGAAGGGGCTGCGCATCATCTGCGACTTCGTGCCCAACCATTGCTGGTACCAGGCTCCCATCTTTGAGCAATCGCTGCTCAAGAACGGCGGCAAGCACCGCGACTGGTTCTTCTACACGAAGGAGGGCAGCGATGAGTTCGTGTCGTTCCTGGGTTTCGGCGACCTGCCCAAGTTCAATCTGACGAATCCCGAAGTGGTTAGTTTCATGGTTGACAAAGCCGAGAAACTGGCCCGCATGGGGGTGGACGCCTTCCGCATCGACCACGCGCTGGGACAGCCGCACGCATTCCTGAAGACTCTTCGCGACAGCCTGCAGGCCATCCGCAGCGAGATTGTGGTCTTCGGCGAGGTATGGCCCTTCGGCATCTGCCCGCAGCTGGCCGGACAGCTGTATTTCAAGAACGAGGAACGGCTGAGCGAATTCCTGGCACAGGCGACGAAGCCCTTCAGCCAGGAGCAGGTGCAGGCGGACTACGTAGGCACGCTGGACGGCGTCCTCGACTTCGCCTATCGCGACATCCTGCTGGAAGAGGTTCACGCCGGACGGCGCATCAAGGGCAACGCCACGCTGCGCAGCAAGGTAGAAGAACACTTCGCCAAGTACCCGGCCGACTTCAAACTCATCCTGTTCCTGGACAACCACGACACGGACCGCTTCTTGTTTGACTGCCACGACGACAGCACACTCCTGCAGGAAGCCCTTGATTTCACGCGGGAGCTGCCGCGCCCGTTCTCATACCTCTATGGCACGGAGCAACACATGACCAACAGCCCCTCGATTTTCAATGCCGAACCATACGCCGACCTTCGCGTGCGTAACTGCATGGATTGGTCCGTAGAGCCACAGCGTCATCTCTAACATATAACGCCATGAACATAGGAACCTATACACTGGGGGCCAGGCTCGACTCCTTAAACTACCTGGAAGCCCAGGACGCCCTCATCGACATTATCGAGAAAAGCAGCGACGTCGTGCTTGATATGACCGATTGCCACTATGTCTCCAGTGCCGGACTGCGCGTGCTGCTCCTTGCAAAAAAGACTACCGCCGCCCAAGGAATAAAGCTGTACCTCGTCGGCGTGAATGCTGAAGTGAAAGATGTCATGGACGTGACGGGCTTCACCAGCTTCTTCGACATCTACGAAACCATGGAAGATTGCATGAAGGCGATTGATGATTCCGATTGAGTAAGAGCAACTATGTATCGAGTCGATCACTTTCCCACCCATGAGTACCAAGGGTTGAAGCTGCGCCACGGCAGGCCTTATCCCTTCGGGGCAACGGTTTTCGGCAATGCGGTGAACTTCTCCGTGTACTCCCGCTATGCCACGTCCTGCACGCTGGTGCTCTTCCGCAACCGCGAGGAGAAGCCCTTCATTGAGATTCCCTTCTTCAAGGAGTTCCGGCTGGGCAACGTCTTCTCCATGATGGTCTTCGACCTGGACTACGAGAATATCGAGTACGGCTTCCGTCTGGACGGGCCGTTCCAGCCCGAGGAGGGCCATCGCTTCGACAAGTCGAAGATCCTGCTCGACCCCTACGCCAAACTCATCGTGGGGCGCGACGTGTGGGGCAAGCAGCCCAACTGGGACAGCCTCTACCAATACCGTGCCCGCGTCGTCTTCGACGACTTCGACTGGGAGAACGACCTGCCGATGGAGACACCCGTCAACGACCTCATCGTCTATGAGATGCACGTGCGCAACTTCACCTGCGGCGCAGGCTCCGACGTGAAGCACAAGGGCACGTTTGCCGGCATCGTGGAGAAGATACCCTACCTGAAGGAGCTCGGCGTCAACTGCGTCGAACTGATGCCTATCCATGAGTTCGACGAGTTCGAGAACTCCCGTACCTCGCCGGTCGATGGCCGCCAGCTCTATAACCTATGGGGCTACAGCAATGTGGGTTTCTTTGCCCCTAAGGCCGCCTACGCTTCGTCGGGGCGCTTCTCCATGCAGGTGGATGAGCTGAAGAACCTCATCAAGCGCCTCCACGCCAACGGCATCGAGGTGATCCTCGACGTGGTCTTCAACCACACGGCCGAAGGCAACGAGCAGGGGCCCTACATCTCCTATCGCGGCATCGACAACAAGACCTATTACATGCTCACGCCCGAAGGCGACTACTTCAACTTCAGCGGCTGCGGCAACACGCTGAACTGCAACAATCCGAACGTGCGCGACATGATTGTCGAGAGCCTGCGCTACTGGGTCACCGACTACCATGTCGATGGTTTCCGCTTCGACCTCGCCGCCATCCTCGGCCGCGACCAGAACGGCAACCCCATGTCCAACCCGCCATTGCTGGAATCTCTGGCCCATGACCCGGTGCTCGGCAAGACAAAGCTCATCGCAGAGGCATGGGATGCCGGAGGCCTCTACCAGGTAGGCTCCTTCCCCTCGTGGGGACGATGGGCCGAGTGGAACGGGAAGTTCCGCGACAGCGTGCGCCGCTTCCTGAAGAGCGACCCGGAGGTGCTGGACGATGTCAAGGAGCGCATCCTCGGCTCCCCCGACCTCTACGCCGCAGAGAAACGAGGCATCAAGGCCAGCGTGAACTTCGTCACCGCCCACGACGGCTTCACGCTCATGGACCTGTTCTCCTACAACAACAAACACAACGAAGCCAACGGCGAGGACAACCGCGACGGCGATAACCACAACAACAGCTGGAACTGCGGCTGCGAAGGCCCCACCGACGATGCCGACATCAACCGCTTGCGCCACCAGCAGGTGAAGAACGCCATCACACTCCTCATGGTCAGCCAGGGCATTCCCATGATCCTCTCCGGCGACGAGATGGGCAACTCACAACAGGGCAACAACAACGCCTACTGTCAGGACAACGAAATCGCCTGGCTCGACTGGAACGACCTGCAGAAGAACGCCGACATCTTCCGCTACTTCAAGCAGATGATACAGTTCCGCCGCCAGCACAAGGTCCTGCGCTACGAGGAACACCTCAGCCATACCGACTACCTCGGCCTGGGCTACCCCGACTTCTCGTGGCACGGCGTAAAAGCCTGGCAGCCGTGGGCAGGCCACAACAACCTCACCCTCGCCTTCATGCTCAATGGGCAATATGCCCCCCACGACGACTTCATCTACGTTGCCATGAACATGCACTGGGAGATGCACGGCTTCGAGCTGCCGCAGCTGCCCGAAGGCATGGTCTGGCACGTGTTCGCCAACACCGGCATGGAAGCCCCCGAGGATATCTCCGAGCCCGGAAAAGAGCCCCGCATCGAAGACCAGCACGAGGTGCTCGTAGGCCCCCGCTCGATTATCGTCCTTGTGGGACGCTACTTCCCTAAGAACTTCGTATCTACGTAGGCCTGGAAAGCGTCCTTGTAGAGGTCACCAATGGGGAGGTTAGCGCTGGCGTCGAGGATAACACGGTTTTTGTTAACCTCACGAATCTTGGTGAGATTCACGATATACGAGCGGTGGATGCGCATGAAGGTGTCGGGCAGGCGTTCCTCCATCTTCCTCATGGACAGCAGGGTGATGATGGGCTTGGGCTGGCTGTCGAGCCACACCTTCAGGTACTCGCTCATCGCCTCCACATAACGGATATCGGAAATGGAAACCTTGAGGATGCGCGAGTCGGCTTTCAGGAAGAGTGTGTCTGCTGAATCCGCAGCACTTAGATTTTGTCCTTTCGCTTCCGCAGCCGCAGGTCGCGCTGCGTCCTTCAACTCCTTTAACTCCTTGATCTTGTTGGCTGCCCGCAGGAAGTCCTGCAAGCCGAAGGGCTTCAACAGATAATCGACAGCGTTGACGCGGAAGCCTTCGACAGCGTACTCGGAGTAAGCGGTCGTGAAGACGACAAGAGGCGGTGCCACGAGCGATTTCACGAAGTCCATGCCATTGAGGTCAGGCATATTGATGTCGCAGAAGATGGCATCGACGGTGTCGTGTTCCAGGAACGCACGCGCCTCCAGCGCACTCTGGCATTGGCCGGCCAGTTCGAGGAACGGCACTTTACCGATGTACGAGACTAATTGCCGTAGAGCCAGCGGCTCATCATCTATGGCAAGACAGCGGATCATACTCTTAATCGTTTAAGGTTTAAGGTTTAATGTTTAAGGATTCAGGTTTCAAGTTTCAGGTTTAAGGATTGTTCAATGGGAACTTGAGTTCCACGTGATAGGTGTCTGGGGTTTCGTTGATATGGAGCGTATAGCGGTGTCCGTAGAGCAGTTCCAGGCGCTTGCGCACATTGGCAAGTCCCACGCCACCCTGCTTCTCATTGTCCTTTTCTGGCTGTCCACCTGTTTTTGAGTTGAGGCAGTTGAAGAGCAGCTGTCCATCGTCCACCGTTACCTTGACATCAATGAACGACGGTTTCTGGTAGCTGACGCCATGCTTGAAAGCGTTCTCTATGAAAGTAATGAGCAACAACGGCGGCATCTGTCGGTCAGGCACCTCGGCGGGCAGGTCGAGCGTGATGCTCACCTTATCCGTATAGCGCAGCTGCATCAACGATACATAGTGGCGGATGAATTCCAGCTCGCGGCCGAGCGGCACACGCTGTTTGTTGCCCTCGTAGAGCACGTAGCGCATCATCTTCGACAGCTCCACGATGGTTTCCTTCGCTTGCTCGGGGTCTATATCGACCAAGGCGTGGATATTGTTGAGCGTGTTCATGAAGAAGTGCGGGTTGATCTGGTAACGCAGGTATTCCAACTGCTGCTCCAGGTTCTCGCGCTCCAGCACGGCCAGACGCTTGCGGTCATTGCGGCTGCGGTAGTAACCCTTGATAGCCACATTGGCTGCGAACATCAGGATCAGCAGCACCACAGCCATAATGTCATGCTCGCCAATGATCGGGGGTGGCGCATCGCCGGGCCTTCTCATGCCATCTGGTCGCGGGCCGTGCTCGGGGCGCTCGGAGAAATCATGAGGGGGACGTTCGTGAGAGAAGACCTGCTCCTGGTCAGGATGCTGGGGAGGACCCATCGGCAGCCCAGGACGGCTATTGCACTGATAGACGGTGAACACGGCCACGATGACAGCCACGATGGAGAAATACACCGTGCGCCTACGTCCCTGCACCAACAGGGGTGCCAGCAGGTAGTTATGAACGAGGAAGAGCAGGAGGAACGGCAAGAAATGGCGCATCACCACCAACACCTCCGCCCAGTTGAAGACGAGGCTGGGGTCGCTGGCTATGCGCACATACATACTCAGTAGTGGGGCTACGAAAAGTAAACCCCACACTACCAAGTAAATGATATTCTCCTGCGTGAACTGTTTCTTCATAAAGATGAAATATCTTTTGTCACCCGTTGGGGGACCATAGGGGCCTTAACGGCCAGAATAACTGGTTGCTGCCTTGCAGCTGTTGGTCGTGGAACCGATGGTCACACTGTAGCTCGTGCCCGAGGTGAGGCCTCCGCAGCTCAACACATAGCTGAAGCTGGAGCTGCTACCGCCGCCACCGCCACCGGGGCGACCGCCACCACCGCCGGGGAATCCACCACCGCCACCACCGCCGCTGGAGGGCGAGTAGCCGGTGGGTACGGTGAACGAAGCCAAGGTCTTGGTGCCGTTCTTCACGCTGACAGCCGTGCCTGCCGTGGGCGAGCCTGTAGTGCTGAGCACACACTGTGAGCCGGTGGTTGCCGTGACGGTGTTATTACCACCGCCAATGGCCAGCACCGTGCCACCCGTGATATAGAGGTAGTAGCGCTCGGCAGCGTCCAGACCACATTCCGGCTGGCCGGCACCGCAGGCGATGACCGTGCCTCCGGAGATGTACAGGTTGCCATTGCTGTCGATGCCGTCGTTGCCGTTGCTGACGCCCGTCACGTTGCCGCCCTTGAGGTACATGTGACCTTTCGAGTTGATGGCATCGTCAGACGTGCTGAGAGCATACACCGAGCCGTCATTGACGGTCAGCGTACCCTTCGTCTCGATAGCCTCGTGGCTGCTGGCAGTCGCCGTGAGGGAGCCGCCATTGACTGTCATATTGCCGTCGGCCTTGATGGCCTTGGCTGAAGCCGTGGCACTGCTGCTATAGGTATATTTATTGCCGGTGGCGGTAGCTGTCGTGGTGCCGCCGGAGACGGTCAGCGTGCCGTCGGCCTTGATGCACTTGCCACCCGTGCCTGTAGATTTCAGGGTCAGCGTGCCGCCTTCGATGGTCATATTACCGTCAGACTTCAATCCGGCGCAACCTTTGGCATCCTTATCCTCGGTGTCGTAAGCGCCATTGCCCGTGGTGGTGACATTGATAGTGCCGTCGCTGACGCGCATATCACCGGCGGCCTTGATGCCCTTCGTGGCGGCAACCGTTGCGGTCACCGTGAGCGTGCCGCCTTCCAAGTAGATATTGCCGCTGTCCTCATCCTCATGGTCGGTGGTCTCGCCCGTAGAGGTGTCGCCGCCCAGGTCACACTGGATGCCGTCGTCGCCCACACCGCTGATGGTCACCGTGCCACTCTTCATCTGGAAGTATTCCTCGCAGTTGATACCATCGCCCACGGCTTTTGTAATGTTCAGCGTCAGGTTCTTCACCGAGATGTAGTCGCCGCTCTTGATGGCATGCTTGGTGTTTCCCTTGACATTCAGCGTGCCGTTGCCCTGCAGCTGCAGCTGTCCTTTGCTGTAGATGCAGGCCTTCTGCTCGCCGCCCGTGCCGTCGGTCAGCGTGTTCACCGTGCCTTTCTTGGCGCTCAGCTGTATGCGCTTGCCGTTGATGACTTGGATGACGGCATCGCTGGGATTTGTTAGCGTCAAGCCTGCCAGCGCCACCGTGCATTTGTAGGAGCCGCCCAGCATCAGCGAGCCATTGGAGCTGGAGCCCGACAGCTGGTAAGTGATCTCGTCGCCATCCACCGCATCTGTGTTTTCCTGGGAAATGGTCACATGAGCGCCGTCAACCGCTGCCAGAATGTACTGGGCCACATTACCTGCCACCTTCACGGTAGCCGCAATGCCGTCGTAGGCCACCGTCACCAAGTTGTCGGTCACCTCGGTGTCATCCACCGTTACCTCGTCCACATCAGCGAGCGTGAAGGTCTTGCCCATAATGGTCACCGTGGTGCCGTCGCTATAGGGCATCTCGCCCACCTGGGCTGCGGGGAACTGATAGGTGATGCTGCCTTGACGCACGTTCAGCGTCTGTGCCGACAAGCCATTGACCATCATGGTTGCCAGAAGAAGTATGCTGATTATCTTTTTCATTTTACGATCAGTTTATAGGTTTTCTCCTTGGTCTTGACGATGTAAGCGCCCTTTGGTAATTGACTATTGGACAATTTACCATTTGACAATTCTCTGTTTTTCACTTTCTTGCCCTGAAGGTCGTAGATTTCCGTAGCATTGTCAATTGTCCATAGTCCATTGACCATTGATTCAATGCCCGTTGTCGCACTTTCGTCGGTTTCCGTGAAGTACATTTTGGCGAGGTTGGCCAGCACGAACGCCTGCGAGCCTGCGGTGAGGGTGTTTCCGCTGACGGTCAGCGACAGCGCCTCCACGGGCACGGAAACCTTCGCCCCGTCCGTCGTCTCGAATGTCAGGTAGGCATAAGTCCCCGCCTGTGCCGTGAAAGCACCTATGAGGGCCACCAGCAATAAGAAAAACTTCTTCATAGATTATCGTTTATCGTTTTACGTTTATCGTTTAGCGTTGAAGGATTTTGTCCATTGTCCCCCTTGGGGGACCACAGGGGGCCTTCAAATCCTGTGCAAAGGAAACACCTTTTTCCTTATCCACAAAATTTATTCAGCGAAACACCCGTTTCCTTCAACAAAAACGACTAACGGTTTACTGTTTATGATCTCCATGTCCAATGGTCAACTGTTGGTACTGCTTGGCGGTCATGCCAGTGACGCGCTTGAAATAGCGGTAGAAGGATGTGGGCTCCGAGAAGCCGAGCAGATAGGCAGTTTCCTGAAGGGTGTGCGTGGCACGTGACTCAATGAGGCGCTTGGCCTGTGTCGTCACATACTGCTCTATCCATTGCGCTGGCGAGAGACCGCCCGTAGCCGAACGGATAACCTTCGTGAAGTATTTGGGCGTGAGGTTCATCAGATTGGCATAGTACTGTATCTCGCGCGACTCACGATAATGCTCGACCACGAGGTCGCAGAAGCGGTTGAAGAGCTTGACAAGCGGGGTGTCAGCCCATTGCTTGTCCTGTTCACGCCGATAGTAATTGAGGAACTCATAGCCCACGGCGAGCTGTGCCAGCAGCGCCTGATAGCGATGGGGCAGCTCCTCTTCGGTGTGCTTGGCGATGATAGCCACCTGATGAATGAGCGTCTGCAGCTGGGCTGCCTGCTCGTCGGTCAGAGAACAGATAGGCGCGTAGTTGAACTTCTCGTAGTCGTGGCTAAAAGTATGGAAGCGCAGGTCCTCGAACATCTTCGGCGATACGCACAGCATCGCATAGACAAAGTCATCGCTACACTCCAGCGGTCGCATGATATGTCCAGGTATGATAAACGCCAGGTCGTTCTTGCGGTGTGTAATCTTGCGCATATCGTACAACGAACGTCCACTGCCGTTCAGGCAGAGCATAAGGACAATATGCGGAAAGACATAGTCCACATTCAGCACGAAGAAGCCATGCATCTCAGGAAAGAAAGCAATACCAGACTGTTCTACATATTGAATCAGCTGCTCTTTATTCGGTCTTGGGGGCATTGTGGTTTATCGGTTAACGGTTAGCGGTTAGCGGTTAGCGGTTATCGTTTAAAGTTTAAAGTTTAATGTTTAAGGTATGACTTTCCCTTATTGCCTGCAAAAATACACTTTTTTTCGCATTCACACAAGAGAAAGCGACTTTTTGTTATAAAATTGTCGGAAAGTGTTAGCTGCCATGTGCTCAATAAGCCGTACCTTTGCACCGCACAACACAAACACAATCTTTATATACGTGCACGTGGCCAGCGCTTGACCACGTGCACGTTCGTTCATACAAATATACGGAAAGATTTCCCTCCCCCCGTGATTTCCGCCCTCGGTTTGAATGATTATTGAGAAATTATAGCTAACTTTGTCCCCGTTAAGGAACCATTGACCATACATCATGTATTTCACAGGCATCACCATCGCCGTCATGACATTCCTCGCCATCGGCGTCTGGCATCCCATCGTCATCAAAACTGAGTACTACTGGGGCACCCGTCCATGGGTCATCTACCTACTCATCGGCATCAGCTGTTGCACAGCAGCCCTCTTCATCGCGAATATCTACCTCTCCTCATTCCTCGGCGTCTTCGGAGCCTCCGCCCTCTGGGGCATCGGCGAGCTCTTCGCCCAAAAACGTCGCGTGGATAAAGGCTGGTTCCCTGCCGGACCCGGACACCAATAAAGTTTAAGGTTTAAAGTTTAAAGTTTAAGGAGAATACCTACTTTTGATTAATCGCCTTTGTGAGGCTTTCACCATGGCGCAATGCATAAAACACCCTGTTTTAGGTATTGCGTCATTCCTTTTATCGCCGTACCTTTGCAGCCAGATTGTAATAGCCCCCTGTAGTCCCCCAAGGGGGACAATGGGCAATTAAGTTATCAACCATAAACCCTCAACCATAAACAATGAAAATAATCTTCATAATAATGGCGCTGATGAGTGTCAGCGCGATGGCACAGGAGACAGACGGTCAGGGCGTAGATGCGGTGACGGGTGCTTCCTGGCAGCAGGCAAAGAAGGAGGCAGCCCGCAAAGCACGTAAGGCACGCTGGAGCGGCGACTCCATCCTCTCGGAGGAGTATCGCAAGTTCCGCGTGGGCGGCTACGGCGAAGTCCTGGCACAGTTCAAGAACTACGGCATCAACCGCTTCAACGGCACTGCACAAGGCAATAGCGACTTCAAGCGCAACACCATCTCCATCCCCCGCTTCGTGGTGGCCGGCGACTACCGCTTCAACAAGCACTGGAACGTGGGCGTAGAAGTGGAGTTCGAAGCTGGCGGCACGGGCATCGCCTATGAGATAGAGAACACGGAGAACGGCGAATATGAGACCGAGGTGGAGAAAGGCGGCGAGGTGGCCCTGGAGCAGTTCCACGTGACCTATACATTGAACAAGGCGTTCAACGTGCGCGTGGGACATCAGATCATTCCCGTAGGACTCACGAATGCCCACCACGAGCCCGTGAACTTCTTCGGCACCGTGCGTCCAGAGGGCGAGACCACGCTGCTGCCAAGTACCTGGCACGAGACGGGTCTCAGCATCCTGGGTGAAGTGGGCAAGAAGTGGACGCTGTTCGACTACCAAGCGATGGTGGTCTCGGGGCTCAACGCCAACGGCTTCGACCGCAACACATGGGTGGCCGGCGGCAAGCAGGGCTTCTTCGAGGTGGACAACTTCACCTCGCCCGCCTACGTGGCGCGCGTAAACTATAAAGGTGTTCCCGGTTTACGCGTGGGCGCTTCGTTCTACTATGTCCACAATGCAGCCGCCAACAGCGACAAACCGCAGACATACACCTTCGACGTTCCCGTGACCATCTGGTCGGTGGATGCGCAATACACGCATCGCTATTTCACCATCCGCGGCAACGTGCTGGGAGGAAAGATCGGCAACAGCTCGCAGCTGACAGCCAAGAACAACCGCCTGAGCAACAAATCACCCTACAGCCGCCTGGCTCCCATCGCAGAGCGTGGCGTGAGCTATGGCGCAGAGGCTGGCATCCACGTGAAAGGCTTCGTCAAGAATCCCAAGATGCCCGACCTCACGCCCTTCTTCCGCTACGAATACTACAACCCGCAGGAGAAAGTGATTGTCGATGCCAACAACCTGAAGGAAGCCGACGACAGACTGAAGACCCACATGTGGGTGGCAGGTCTGAACTACCGTCCCCTACCCTACATCGTGATCAAGGCCGACTACACGCATCGCAGCATCGGCGGCGGGAAGTACAAATCGGAGAACGAGTTTGCGCTGGGCGTAGCGTTCGTGGGGTGGTTCTTGAAAAAGTAAAAGCCTCTCCCCCGACCCCTCCCCTGTTAGGGAGGGGAGAAGATTGAGAATGAGTATTAACTAATATAAATTCAGTACAATGAAAAAGGTTTTAATGATGGCTGCACTGGCCATGAGCTTTTGCTTTGCAGCGTGCAGCGATGACAACAAAGAGAATGAGAACAATGGTGGTGGCGGTCTACCCGAAGGTACGGCTGACGTGACCATTCAGGAGAACAACATCGACGTAACATCTGCGAACATCAACACCTGGACGCAGTACGCCACAGCCGTTGCCAACCTACTGACCAAGGATGCCTCCGACCTGAACGAGGCATGGGCCGTCAGCTATAAAGGCGGCGAAGCCTACGCCGAGACCTTCAAGACGTTTGGCGGAGAATACCAGAGCGCCTCTGCCTGCGTTCAGCAGATCGTGGACGGCTGCATCGACATTGCCGGCGAGGTGGGAACAGCCAAGATCGGTGAGCCTCGCGACCTGTGGGAGGCTGGCAAATACACGGAGGCCGTGTATGCCGTGGAGTCCTGGTACAGCTGGCACTCTATCGACGACTATTCCAATAACATCCTCAGTATCCGCAACGCCTTCAACGGCACACGCGACAATCAGGAAGCCGAACATTCGCTGGCAGCCTTCACGAAAGCCAAGGATGCCGCCCTGTATGCTTCCGTCAAGGGCAAGATCGATGCTGCCTACAGCACCATCAAGGGAATGGCGGCTCCCTTCCGCAGCCATATCGGTAACCCCAGCGTGTTGGTGGCTCAGGACGCCTGCGCAGCGTTGGTCAGCGTGCTGGAGAAAGACCTCACAGCGTTCATCAGCCAGCACGCCGATGATGTGGAACTGGAGGCGATTGTCAGGACCTACGTGGATCAGGTGGTGCTACCCACCTACGCTGATCTGGTGAGCAAGACCGCAGCCCTGCAGCAGGCCATCAAAGCCCTCGCCAACCAGCCTTCGTCCGCCACATTCAAGCATGCTGCCGACCTGTGGATAGAGGCTCGTGAACCGTGGGAGACGAGCGAGGCCTTCCTCTTCGGCCCCGTTGCCGACCTGGGGCTTGACCCCAACATGGACTCCTGGCCCTTGGACGTCGATGCCATCAAAGGCGTGATGGAGAGCGGAAAGATCGAGGAACTCATCAAATGGGAAGGCGAATATGACGAAGACAGTGAAGATATAGAAGCCGTGCAGAACGTACGCGGATTCCACACGCTGGAGTTCCTGCTGTTCAAGGACGGCAAGGCACGCACATACTAATGAAGTATCAACTACTATGGTGCATTGTTCTCACGGCTCTCTGGGGCTGTGAGAATGATGGTATAGAGGTGAACGATGTTCGCGACATAGAGGTGCCGGAGGGGTTCGTCCTTTCGGCAGGCACCTCTACGGTCTTCAAGAACTCCAGCTACGCCTATGACACGGAAGCCGACTGGGTGGCACAGATTCCTGCCAACGAGAAGCGTTTCACGCATGGCGACCGCCTCTATGACAATCCTATGAACACGGGCAACGGCCTGGGGCCCGTCTATGCCGGCTACTCGTGCGGCTCCTGCCATCGCAATGCCGGCCGAACGAAGCCCGGTCTGTGGACGCAGAACGGCACCGACCCCGACGGCACACCCGTCTATGGCAGCGGCGCCTACGGCTTCTCATCGATGCTGGTATATGTCACCCGCAAGAACGGCGCCTTCTTCCAGGATTACGGACGCGTGCTTCACGACCAAAGCATTATGGGCGTCACGGCCGAGGGCAAGCTGGAATGCCGTTGGCACAGCCAGCAGTTCCAGTTCCCCGACGGCACGCCCTACGAGCTGGTGTACCCCGAATACACCATCACCGACTGGTATAAGCCCACCTACCGCGACACCGACGAGCCTATCCGCCCCGAAGACCTCTTCTGCACCGTGCGCATCCCCTTGCGCCATGTAGGTATGGGGCAGATGATGGCCATCGACCCCGCAGAGATCGAGGAGCTGGCACGCCGCTCGAACTACCCCGAGTACGGCATCTCAGGACGCGCCAACTACATCAACGAACGTGGGCGCCTGCAGCTGGGACTCTCGGGCAACAAGGCACAGCACGCCGACCTCACCGTAGAGCTGGGTTTCTCCAGTGACATGGGCGTTACGAACAGTCGCTACCCCGAGGAGATCTGCGAGGGACAGAGCCAGATGCAGCAAGGCTCGATGATGGGCCTGCTCTACGACAAGCTGGACATCTCCACAGAGGACATGGAGGACGTGGACTACTACCTCCACGGTCTGGGCGTTCCTGCCCGCAGGCTGGGCAGCACGACCACGCAAGTCAGCTATAAGGGCCGTCGGCTCACGGAACGAGAGCTGGTGGCCATCGGCGAACAGATGTTCTACGAGGCCAAGTGCCACCTGTGCCACGTCACGACGCTTCACACCAAGCCCCGTGGTGCTACACTGCTCAACGGCACCGAGCTGCCTTGGCTGGGCAATCAGACCATTCACCCCTACAGCGACTACCTGCTCCACGACATGGGTTCGGAGATCATGGGCGTAGGCCTCGACGACCACTATGTGAGCGGCTTGGCACGCGGCAACGAATGGCGCACTACCCCTCTATGGGGCATCGGCCTGCAGGAGAAAGTGAACGCCCACACCTATTTCCTGCACGACGGGCGCGCCCGCAACCTGACGGAAGCCATCCTGTGGCACGGAGGGGAAGGCGAAGCGAGCAAGAACCTGTTTATGAATATGAACAAGGACGATAGATCGGCGCTCATAAAATTCTTGGAGTCATTATAAAGACCCTCCCCTCACCCTCCCTTGTAGGGAGGGGGTGATTACACATAAAATTTTATTTCTCATGAGAACAAGTAATAAACTCTTATTATTCATCTGTTTAGCCATTCAATCGATTTCCCTCGCAGCACAGGAAACCACTCCCTCCCTACAAGGGAGGGCGGGGGGAGGGTCTGTAGGGTCTTCTTCCTCCACACCTAGCATCGACATGGAGAACGGCGTGTTGGGCATTGCTGACGACCGCGGCTTCACGCTGCAGTCGAAGAACGGCAAGTTCGTGTTCAAGCCCTATCTGATGTTGCAGACACGCGGACAGTTCAACTACTACGATGATGAAGGGTTGGACAAAGCCTACAACCAGGACAACGTAGCCAACTCCGGCTTCGCCATCCCCTATGCCATCTTAGGATTCACGGGCAAGACCTTCGGCTGTCTGGACTACAACCTGAGCATCAATGCTGCCGCCACGGGCGCCAACATCCTGCAGCAGGCGTGGCTGGACTACAGCATCTCGCCCGCAGCCCGCTTCCGTGTGGGTAAGTTCAAGACACCGTTCACCCACGCCTACCTGACCACGCTGGGCGAGACGCTGTTCCCCGTCGTGCCGACATCACTCGCGACAGCCACCATTATGCCCCACACGCTGAATGCCGTCACGCCGCAGATCGCCACCGGCTTCGACGTGGGCGTGCAGTTCCACGGCGTGGCCCGTTTGAACAAGAAGCCGGAGAGCTGGCTGATGGGCTATGAGGTGGGCCTGTGGAACGGCAGCGGCTCGGTCGTCAACGGCGCCACTAAGACCATCTCCGACGACTGGCATATCCCCTCGCTGCTCTATGCCGGGCGCCTCACGTTTATGCCGTGGGGTAAGATGCCGCAAACGCAGGGTAATGCGCGAATGCTGAAAGGCCGTCACATGCAATTCGGCATCTCGGGCGGCCTGAATGTGGAGAGCGAGAGCGAGAGCACCAACGACGCCCGTCTGGGTGCCGAGTTCGCCATGCTCTACAACCGCTGGTACGTGGGTGCCGAGGCCTACTGGATGCACGTGGGCTTCACCAAGCGCACGAAGATCAGCGACACCTTCGACTACTGGGGTGCCTATGCGCAGGTCGGCTACTTCGTCAGCAAGACGGTGCAGCTGGGCGTGCGTTATGACTTTATGGACCGCAACGGCACTTCGAAGGACGGTTTCCTGAATATGCCCGCCATCGTCTGCAACTACTACGTGCCGAAGGTACACCTGAAATTCTCGGCGATGTACCAGTTCACGGGTCGCTGGGGCCACGCCACCCAGCTCGACCGCGACAACGACGACCTCGGCATCAGCACTCACTACGCCGCCCTGCAGGCCCAGTTCAGCTTTTAGTTCCATCCTCATTCAACAGGCATGAAGCATCCTATTATTTGCATCCTTGCGCTGCTGGCGCTGCTAATGGCCGCCTGCGACTCGGGCGACATCGAGGAGCAGGCCGTCACCACAACCGACAAAGGGCGCGTCGTGAAGCTGACGGCCACGGTCTCTGGCATCGGCGCATGGGATAAGAAATACTCCGTTTCCCTGGCTGGCTTCACGACGGGCGACAACTACGCCCAAGTGGTTCGCGCCCTGCCCAATACCACGACCGACGGCACGGCGGTGGAGGTGGTGCTCTCCAACATCGGCGACGACATCAACACCGTGGAGCTGGCCATCACCAACCGACTGCGCGAACGCATCATCACGCTTGCCAGCGTGAACCTTGACGATGCCGGCGACACGAAAGACACCATCCGCATGGAGTTGGGCACGGTAGATGTCAGCACTTTCGGTGCGCTGCAGTTTGGCTTGTTCGACAGGGCGTGCATCCAATGTCACGGCGGCAACGGAGGCGCTGGCGCTGCCAGCCTGAACCTCACCGCAGGACACGCTTATGCCAGCCTCGTGGACGTGCCCAGCACCCGCAAGGAGGGAGCCGTCCGCGTGGTCAGCGGCAACGCCCAGGAATCGCTCCTCCACCAGATAACGGCAGAGGGCGGTGAGAACCTCCTGCACGTAAACCACCCAGAGATCCTCAGCAACCAATTCAAAGAGAACCTGAACGAAGTCCGACAACTCATCGATGATTGGATTGGCACATTGAGTAGTCATTGATACCTAAAAATGATGAATTTGTGCGCAGATGTGCACACGTTTCATCGGAAATGACTACTTTTGCGCCATGAAAAACTTGAAAATGTACGAACCCAGTGACAAAATGATCACGCTGATCAAGGACAACTCCAGCGTGCTGCAGGCATTGGGTTCCTTTGGCATCAACCTCGGCTTTGGCGACAAGACGGTCAGCGAGACATGCCTCCTGAACGGTGTCGACACCTACACCTTCCTGGCCGTCGTGAACTACACCATCAACGGCTACGGCGAGTTTGAGAACGACGAGCATATCAGCGTCCCCACGCTCCTGCACTACCTGCAGGCCAGCCATACCTTCTACCTGGACTTCCAGCTCCCCTTCATCCGTCGCGAGCTGCAGGAGAGCATCAGCGAGGGCGACCCACTCGGCCGCCTCATCATGAAGTTCTACGACGACTACGCCCAGGAGATACGGCGCCACATGAAGTACGAGGAGAAGACACTCTTCCCCTATGTGGAGTCGCTGCTCGCAGGCAAGCCCCTCAACGACTATAACATTGAGACTTTCTCCAAGCACCACGAGCAGACCGACAAGATGCTGCGCGAGCTAAAGCTCATGATCATCAAGTACCTGCCCAGCGACACCCTCCACAACAACCAGCTCACGGCCACCCTCTACGATATCTACAACAACGAGGAATGGCTGCGCCAGCATGCCGAGGTCGAGGACCATATCTTCACCCCCGCCATCAAGCGCTTGGAACAGCTCGCACAGCAGGACGATGTCTCCAAGAACATCTCCGCCATGGTCTTCAAGGGCGGTCAGGATGCCAGCGAGGCCCTCAGCGACCGCGAGCGCGAGGTCATCATCGGTGTCGTGCAAGGTCTTCAGAACAAGGAGATTGCCGACCGGCTGTTCATCTCCGTGAACACCGTCATCACCCACCGCCGCAATATCGCCCGCAAACTACAGATCCACTCCCCAGCCGGCCTCACCATCTACGCCATCGTCAACGGCCTCGTCGATATCACCAGCGTAAAACTATAACTCAACGACCTCCCAGACAAGTACGGCGCCGTTGCGGCGGGCGGGGTCAGCGCCTTTGAAGTCCATGCTGTAGGAGCTGCCGGTTGTGGGGCTCTTGCCGATATAACAATGGTTCTTCAGTGAGAAGAGCATGAAATCGTGGTCGAGGTAATCCTGCCAAAGGAATACCTCGGCTTCGTTTTCGTCCTTGGTGAAGCGCACATCACCCGGCAGGCCGTCGCCATAGACCTTCACGTAGCGGCCGTCGGCACACTGCAGCGCCACCTTCCCCTGTCCGCGATCCACGATGCGGAACTGCGTCAGCTGGCTCTTGTCGCCCGGGTGCGTGTCGTGGAGCAGACCATGGTTGAGGGCTACTGCCGGACGACCCGTGGCCTTGTTGATGATGCGGAAGGTCTTGCCGTAGGGGATGTTCTGCGAACGGTCGGCCATCGGCTCCTCGACGGTGAAATTGTCGAACTCGGCATAGCCACCCTGGCGGCCACCAGCGTTGAAGGCGAAGAGGGCGTGGCGCGAGCCCTGGAAGCTGATGAGCTGATAGGTGAGCGGCATCACGCGCCCCACGGTGTGGAACGTCACGCCGTCGGTGCTGTAGGCATACTGCATCTGGTTGTCATCATATTCGCCGATGCAGCGAAGCCATATCTTACCCTGCGGCAAACTGACGGGCACATTGACTGTGTCGTTGGTCATCTGCTCAAAGCACCGCAGGAGATAGGCTCCCCCTCCTTGAGAGGGGGCTGGGGGGAGGCTTATTCCTATCCACGAGCACGGCACATTGATGTTGCCGAGGCCGCAGACGTCACCCGCCTTCAAGCCCTTGACATAGAGCTCCACGGTAGCGATGCTCTTGGGGCCGATGACGCGCTGCGTCAACGTGTTGCGCGCCCACATCAGCTGCTCGGCAGGCTGTGCCTGCAGGCGCAGGCGGCCACCCTTCAGGCTCCACTGCTTGTCGTCGGGGTTGTGGTTCCACTGCCAGATGCGGCCCAGCTGCTTGCCGTCGAAGTTCTCATTGCGGTTGTAGGGCGCAAAGCTCCCCTCCCTAACGGGAGGGGTTTGGGGGTGGGTCCCTGGCTTAAACCACGTTCTTGGTGCACGCCCCAGATTGCCGGGGAGACCCACCATGGGCCAGCCGTCCTCCCATGTCATCGGCATCAGGCACACCGTGCGGCCGATGCTGTGGAAGTCCTGCATGAAGAGCGCCCACCACGTGCCGTCCGTGGCCTGTACGATGCCACCCTGATGCGCGTTGTCGCACCCCGTGGCGTCCTCGCCAGCGGGGGAGACACCGAACCGCGTGCCGTCGCTGCCGATGCGATGTTTCTCGCCGCGTGGCACCGTCGTGCGTCCCACGCCGTGGTAGCCGTAGGTCTCGTCGGCGGTGATGACGCGCGTCTCGTAGGGACCATAGATATGATCTGCGCGCGAGCACAGCGTGCGCCCGTTGGGCATATAATCGGTGGAGATGAGGTAGTACTTGCCATCAATCTTATACATGTGATGCCCCTCGCCCACCCCGTTGCCTTCGGGGATGATGACGCGCTCCGTGCCCTCCACGGGGCCACTCATGTCGGGCTTCAGCTCCGTACACTTCACCGTGCCGTAGCCGTGGATGGCGTAGATCTTGCCGTCGTCGTCGAAGAGCACACCCAGGTCGTAGATGTTACCCTGCATGTTATGGTGCGTCCACGGGCCGCGGATGTCCTTGCTGGTGTAGCATTGCAGGCCCTTGCCGTTGATGTTCGAGAAGACATAGAACTGCCCGTTGGCATAGCGGATGCACGGTGCCCAGATGCCCTGGCCGTAGATCTCCTGATGGTTCTTCAGCGCAAAGCGATCCTCCTCGAAGTCGAAGCGGTCGAAGCAGTAGCTGACGTTCTCCCAGTTCACCAGGTCCTTGGAATGCAGGATGACGAGCCCCGGCACCGTGTGCATCGTGGTGCCTGCCAAGTAGTAGTCATCGCCCACACGAATCACGTCGGGGTCAGAGAACTCATCGTAGAACAAGGGGTTGGTGAAAGTGCCGTTGCCGTTGTCGGCCGTCCAGGATTGTGCTTGTGCCGCACCCATATACAATAAAGCGGCGAGGAGAGAGAAGAGGAACCTCATAATTTTCGGTTAACGGTTAAGGGTTAAGGGTTAAGGGTTAGCGGTTATGGGGAGTGACCTCGGCGGGATTCTAACCCGCGACCTTCGGAACCGGAATCCGACGCTCTATACAGCTAAGCTACGAGGCCCTGATCAGGAAAAGCTTTCGCTTTCGGGGGGCAAAAGAGGCGCATTCCTCTTTAGCGGTTGCAAAGGTAGCCCTTTTTGTTGAAGATGCCAAGCTTTCACGCAAATTAATCTGATAAAAAAACGTTAAAATCATGATTGCTTTACATTTTGCAATTTTCTTTCCCATTTTTATTTGACATTTGAAAGAAATGCCTTACCTTTGCCGCGCAAAATGATAAATACCGTAAAATAAAATCATGTCATTGATAAAACCAGAAGGCTACGCACCCGCCCTCGACCTGCAACAAACCGAGCTGGCGATTAAGAAGATCAAGGACTTCTTCCTGCGCGACCTCTCCTCCGAACTGCGTCTGCGCCGCGTCACGGCACCCCTCTTCGTGCTCAAGGGCCTCGGCCTCAACGACGACCTCAACGGCGTGGAGCGACCCGTCACCTTCCCCATCAAATGCATGGGCGACGCACCCGCAGAAATCGTGCACTCACTGGCCAAATGGAAGCGCAACACGCTCGCCGAGTACCACGTGCCCAACGGCTTCGGCATCGTCACCGACATGAATGCCGTGCGCGCCGACGAAGACCTCGACAACATCCACAGCATCTACGTCGATCAGTGGGACTGGGAGCGCACCATGGCGCGCGAAGACCGCAACCTGCGCTTCCTGCGCAAGATCGTGGAGCGCATCTACGGCACCATCCTGCGCACTGAATACTACCTCAGCGAGATGTACCCCCAGCTCAAACCCTTCCTGCCCGAGGAAGTGCACTTCGTACACGCCGAGGAGCTGCGACGCCAGTACCCCGACCTCACGCCCAAAGAACGTGAGCACGCCATCTGCAAGGCCTACGGCGCCGTCTTCATCATCGGCATTGGCGGCAAACTCGGCGACGGCGAACCCCATGACAACCGCGCCCCGGACTACGACGACTGGAGCACCCCCAACGACGACGGCTTCGAGGGTCTCAACGGCGACCTCCTCATCTGGTACCCCCTGCTGGGCCGCAGCATCGAGCTCTCCTCCATGGGCATCCGCGTCGATAAGGAAGCCTTGGAGCGCCAGCTGGCACTCCAGGGCAAGGAAGACCGCAAGCAACTCTTCTTCCACCAGCGCCTCCTCAGCGGCGAGCTGCCCCTCAGCATTGGCGGCGGCATCGGTCAGAGTCGCCTCTGCATGATCCTCCTCCACAAAGCCCACATCGGCGAGACCCAGGCCAGCATCTGGTCCGACGCCATGCGCGCCGAATGTCGCGCCGCCGGCATCCCCCTCATCTGAACCCACTCCTCCCCCACATACAAGCCCCGCCACTCCCTCAAGTAGCGGGGCTTTCTCATAACCCTTATGTCTTATTGCCCGAAGACCACAATGCGTTCGTTGTTCGGTCGCGACGGAACAACGAACGCACCGCGCTCTTCCTACTGGACCACCATGGTGGGACACTCAACGCAGCGCGCTCTTCCAACGAGTCCCACGCGTGGAACTCGCAATAAGGACGCGTCGTGAAGGCCGATACGACGCATCCTTCTTTTAAAGACACTACTAGTCCCTAGGCGCAGACACTGTAGAGGGTACGCTTAGAGACCATAGAGGGTACACCCCGCAGGTTGGGTGAGAAATGATTGTTGAAACTCCGTTATTCTTTAAGTCTGCGAATCAACAGCTGGTCCCATAGTTTCTTCATGAAGAATGGCTAAATGGAGGCTGTCGTATTATTTTGAATCGTAATGACATCTAGAATATCTAATTGTTCCATTTGTTAACCATTTTAAGATACAATATAACACATACCCAATAAATAATAATATGATACCTACAAGTATATATGGGAAGACTAATCCTGCCACAGCATTCACTGAAATCAACGAGCCGAAGAATCCGATGTTAAGGAATAGCTTTTCAGAAAAACTATCCACAATCAAAATATCCAGATATACAAATGCTATGATACCAACAAATACACTTATAAGTAAGGCTGTAGCTTCTCTACTGTTCCTTTTTCTGAGTTTATCATATTGTTCTATGAATGCAGCTTGCTTTTCTTCAATTTGCTCATCATTCAACACGTCAAGTTCATACTGGCTCTTTTCCATAAGTTCAAGGAAATAATACTTGTCAAACTCAATTTCTTTTCCATGAGAATCAAGAATCTTGACGTATTCTATTCCGCTGGCATCAATCCTGGATCTTCGTTTAAACTTCCAAGGCCAGCGAGAAATTACCCAATCAACCAATTCTTGATACGATGAGAAGCTGAATACTTTAAGCTCGCTTTCGTCAATAGTTACTGTACTTACCACTAATTTAAGATTCAAGCATGAAATATAATCCATCACCAGCTTCATGCGTAGGCTATGGACACCATCTTCCAAGCTCTTTATCGTACTGGTATTTGTACCTAATCGAGCCGCCATTACATCCAATGATACCCCAGCCTCCACACGCTTTGATGCAAGTAATTCTGATAATTGTTTGCTATTCATCTCAACATATATTTTTCAGCAATGATAAGATAAAGTATTATACGCCACAAAAGTAGCAATTAATCTGATTCGGGCAAAAGAAAATTCAAAGAAAAACGCTGTAGGGAAAGAAAAAGCACTTCCGATGGGTGTCGGAAGGGCAATAGAATGAAGTAGTATTGAAGCTTGAAAAAGCGTGAAGGGAGGGGGCTAAGGAGCGGATGCAATCCGCAGGAAAGGAACGGGACAAAAGGGGGGGAAGAACGGGGCGAGGAGGGAAAGGGACGGGAGCTCAATAATAATTTGCAATTTTTGCAGAGGTTTGTAAAATAATGATTACCTTTGCGGCAGGTTCCGAGGACGCGGATGCAATCCGCGAATAAAGGACGGAACAATGGAAAAGAAACAGAGCAACGGAAAAGACTGAACAACGAAAAAGAGACAGACGACGGAAAAGAAAAAGGACAACGGGAAGAAAAAAGTACAGGAAAGGATTAGAACAATAAAAGGACAAAGAACAGAGCAATAAGGGTAAAGCGGGGACGACGTTGTGATGTCCCGTCGCTTAACTGCAAATTGTATTTGCAAATGACAAACGAGAACGTAAACACACCGAGGAACGAGACACATACGTGGTTGGAGCCTGGAGCATGGAGAAAACCATGCATCGTACATGTGACGATGGTGGCCAACGCCCGGCAGGCGTTGTTTGGCACGCTCACGCATAATGGTTCTGAGGCTGTCATAGAAAAGACACCCATTGGATGGGCACTCATCAATCAGCAACGGAGGTTGCTGGAATTGTGTCCTGAGATAAAGATTCTTGCTGACAAAGTGATGCCTGACCATCATCACATGGTGCTTCAGGTGCAGCGGACAATGACGCGTAGCATCAGACAAGTGGTACGCGGCTATATGCAAGGATGCAAGGAAGAAGCACGCAAGCTGGGGTTTACAGAAAACTTATATGACGCGCCGCCATTCTATCGTGTGCTGACGCACAAAGGGCAACTGCACGCCATGATAGAATATGTGAAAG
>CAMVUB010000027.1 GCA_947170495.1 uncultured Prevotellaceae bacterium | reverse complement strand
TGCCGTTGTCGGTCGAGAGGCTCCAGTTGTTGTGCTTGCCTGAGCCGTTGATGCCGGCGAAGGGCTTCTCGTGGAGCAGCACGCGGAAACTGTGCTTGCGGGCCACGCGCTTCATCACGGACATCAGCAGCATGTTGTGGTCCACGGCCAGGTTCGTCTCCTCGAAGATCGGTGCCAGCTCAAACTGGTTCGGGGCCACCTCGTTGTGGCGCGTCTTTACGGGGATGCCCAACTCCAGCGCCGTAATCTCCAGCTCACGCATGAATGCTGCCACGCGCTCGGGGATGGCGCCGAAATAGTGGTCGTCCATCTGCTGGTTCTTGGCCGAATCGTGGCCCATCAGTGTGCGACCAGTCAGCAGCAGGTCGGGGCGTGCGGCGTACAAACCCTCATCGACGAGGAAATACTCCTGCTCCCAACCCAAGTTCGAAGTCACCTTCTTCACAGCCGGGTCGAAGTAGTGGCACACCTCCGTGGCCGCCACGTTCACGGCCTTCAGCGCGCGCAGCAGCGGAGCCTTGTAGTCCAGCGACTCGCCGCTATACGATATAAATACGGTGGGGATTATCAGTGTGTCGTCGATGATGAACACCGGGCTCGTGGGGTCCCATGCCGAGTAGCCGCGCGCCTCGAACGTCGAGCGGATGCCGCCGCTGGGGAACGAGCTCGCGTCCGGCTCCTGCTGAACGAGCAGCTTGCCCGAGAACTCCTCAATCATGCCGCCCTTGCCGTCGTGCTCGATGAAGCTGTCGTGCTTCTCCGCCGTGCCCTCGGTCAGCGGCTGGAACCAGTGCGTGTAGTGCGTCACGCCGTTTTCCTTGGCCCACTGCATCATGCCTGCAGCCACCGCGTCCGCCACCGTGCGGTCCAGCTGAGCGCCGTTGTCCATCACGTCCTTCATCTTCTCGTAAATGTCCTTCGGCAGGTACTTGTACATCTTCTCGCGGTTGAAGACATGCTTGCCAAAATATTCGCAAGGTCTTTCCGCTGGTGCTTTTACGTCCAGAGGCTTCTTCTTGAACGCCTCGCCGACAACCTGAAATCTCAATTCGTTTGCCATAATTGTGTTTGTTTAAGGTGGTTAATATTTCATTTACTTAGATATTCATTTACTTTCTCGGCCGCTTGCTTGCCGGAGGCGATGGCGCGGACGACGAGGGAGGCGCCGCTGGCGGCATCGCCGCAGACGAAGACGTTCTCTGGATACTCGGGATGCTCGGGCTTGAGGAAACCCATGGCGAGGAGGACCAGCTCGGCCTTGATGACTTCGGGCTCACCGGCTTCGACTATGATGGGCCTGCCGCCGTCGGGATTGGGCTTCCAGTCGATGGGCTGGACGCGGACACCGGTGACGTGGCCGTCGCCTTTCTCGTCAAGGAACTCGAGGGTGTTGATGTTCCAGCGGCGGGTGCAGCCTTCCTCGTGCGAGGAGGTGGTCTTCAGGATGACGGGCCAGTTGGGCCACGGGGTCGCGGGGTTGTGTCCCACGGGCGGCTTGGGCATGATCTCAATCTGCGTCACGCTCTTGGCGCCCTGACGATGGGCTGTGCCGATGCAGTCGGAACCCGTGTCGCCGCCACCGATGACGAGTACATCCTTACCCTTGGCGGTGATGCGTTCATCTTTAGAGAGCTCCATGCCTGCGAGGACGCGGTTCTGCTGCGAAAGCAGTTCCAAGGCGAGATGCACGCCTTTGAGATTGCGACCGGGAACGTTGAGGTCGCGGGCGGTGGGAGTGCCGGTGGCGAGGACGATAGGAGCCCCCTCCCATCCTCCCCCAAGGGGGAGGCGTTCTTCCATTGCTGCATATAATAAATCGATGCTCCAAGGCTCCTCCCCCCTGGGGGAGGTCGGGAGGGGGCTGTTATATACAAACTTCACGCCCTCCTGCTCCATCACGCTGATGCGGCGATCGATGATCTTCTTGTTGAGCTTGAAGTTGGGGATGCCGTAGCGGAGGAGGCCTCCGGCGGCTTCGTTCTTCTCGAAGACGGTGACTTCGTAGCCCATATAGTTGAGGGTTTGTGCGGCAGCAAGACCTGCAGGACCGCTACCGATGACGGCCACGCGCTTGCCGTTGCGCTCAGGATGCTCGATGGTGACATAGCCTTCGAGAAAGGCGCGTTCGGTGATAGCAGCTTCGTTCTCACGGTTGGTCACGGCCTCGCCCGTGGTGAGGTAGAGCACGCAAGCCTTTTCGCAGAGCGCTGGGCAGATACGACCTGTGAACTCAGGGAACGGGTTGGTCTTCTTCAGGAGTTTGTAGGCCTGCTCCCACTCGCCGCGATAGAGTGCGTCGTTCCATTCAGGGTCTTTGTTGCCCAGCGGACAAGCCCAATGGCAGAAGGGCACGCCGCAGTCCATGCAGCGGCTGGCCTGCTCCTGACGGTCGCGTGTATTTAAGGTCTGTTCCACCTCGCCGAAATCGTGGATGCGATCATGCACTGGCCGGTATCCAGCCTCCTTGCGAGGAACAGTCAGAAATGCTTTCGGATTTCCCATGTTTCCAATTGATAATTGATAATTGACAATTGATAATTAATAATCGCGCTGTACTCCAGCGATCTTTTCGCGGAGGCGGGCCATCTGTTCTTCCTGCAGCACGCGCTTGTACTCAATCGGTGTTACCTGGATGAAGTCCTCGATGTAGCGGTGCCAGTCGTCCAGCATACGTCCTGCGAGGGCGCTGCCTGTGTGGAGATAGTGCTGGCGGATAAGTTCGAGCAGTTCCTTGCGCGAGACACCATCCTCGACCAGCGAGAGCTCCACCATGTCCATGTTACAGAAGTAGTCGAAGGTGTGGTCGGGGTCATAGACATACGCCAGACCGCCACTCATGCCGGCGGCGAAGTTGCGACCCGTCTTTCCGAGCACGACCACACGACCGCCCGTCATGTATTCGCAGCAGTGGTCGCCCGCGCCCTCGATGACGGCGATGGCACCAGAGTTACGCACACCGAAGCGCTCGCCCACACGGCCATTGACATACAGCTCGCCGCTGGTGGCTCCGTAGAGACCCGTGTTGCCGGCGATGATGTTGTCCTCGGCACGGAAATCGGCACTGATGCGAGCTGGTGGCAGGATGCTGATTCGACCGCCAGAGAGTCCCTTGCCAAAGTAGTCGTTGCACTCGCCTTCGAGCTTCAGGTTGAGGCCGCGCACGGCGAAGGCGCCGAACGACTGACCTGCGGAGCCCTTGAACTTGATGTTGATGGTGCCGTCGGGCAGACCGGCCTCGCCGTACTTCTTGGCAATCACGCCCGAGAGCATCGTGCCCACGGCGCGGTCGGTGTTCTTGATGGCGTAGTCGAGGTTCACTTCCTCCTGGTCATCGATGGCCTTCTGAGCGGCCTTGATCATCTCCTCGTCCTTCACGCCGCTGACTTTGGTGAACTCGCCGCGATCCCAATAGAGGGGCTTGTCGGTGGCGGATTGATGAAGGAGGCGGGAGAAATCGATGGTAGCCCACTTCTCGACGGCAGAACCGTCGAGCGCACGAACTTCCAAAAGGTCTGTTCTACCAATAATATTCTTCAGCCTGCGCACGCCGATTTCAGCGAGGTACTCGCGCACCTGTTCGGCGAGGAAGGTGAAGTAGTTGACAACATATTCCGCACGACCCATGAAACGGGCGCGGAGGCGTTCATCCTGTGTGGCTACGCCTACGGGGCAGGTGTTGGTGTTGCACTTGCGCATCATCACGCAGCCAAGCACGATGAGCGGCAGTGTGCCAAACGAGAACTCATCGGCACCGAGCATCGCCATGATGATGACATCCTTGGCGGTCTTCAGCTGGCCGTCGGTCTGCAGGCGTACCTGGTTGCGGAGACCGTTGCGGACGAGCGTCTGCTGTGTCTCGGCAAGGCCAATCTCTGGAGAGATACCTGCGAAGCGCATGGAGCTGGCAGGGCTGGCACCCGTACCGCCCTCGGAACCACTGATGACGATGAGGTCGGCCTTGGCCTTCGCCACACCGGCGGCAATGGTACCTACGCCACTCTCAGCCACGAGCTTCACGCTCACGGCAGCCGTTGGGTTGATGTTTTTGAGGTCGAAGATGAGCTGTGCCAGGTCCTCAATAGAATAGATATCGTGATGCGGTGGCGGCGAGATAAGCGAGATGCCGGGGATGGCGTTGCGCGTCTTGGCGATGATGTCATTCACCTTGAAACCGGGCAGCTGTCCGCCCTCACCGGGCTTCGCGCCCTGTGCCACCTTAATCTGAATCTCCTCGGCATTCACGAGATATTCAGCCGTCACGCCGAAGCGACCCGATGCAATCTGCTTGGTCTTGCTGGAGAGCGATACGCCGTCCACGTCGGAGTGGTAGCGGGCGTTGTCTTCGCCGCCCTCGCCCGTGTTCGAGCGTGTGCCGAGCTTGTTCATGGCCAATGCCAGCGCCTCGTGCGCCTCGATGCTCAGTGCACCGAAACTCATGGCACCCGTCACAAAGTGTCTGACGATGCTCTCCACAGGCTCCACTTCGTCAAGGGGAATGGATGCCCCACCGTTCTTCTTAAAGCTAAGGAAGTCGCGCAGGAAGATGGGCTTTTCCTTCTCATCCACCATCTGTGCCCACTCCTTAAACTTTTTGTACGAGCCAAGTCTTGTGGCAATCTGGAGATTCGCAATCGTTTCGGGGTTCCAGGCGTGGAGGATGCCATCCTTGCGCCATGAGAACTGTCCGTTGTTCGGCAGGAATTCGTTGATCTCGGCAGGCTTGAACGCCTCGTCATGAAGCCTTATTGCATCCCTCGCAATTTCCTTCAATCCTATGCCGCCGATGGTGCTCACCTCCGTACCAAAATATCTCTTGAGCAGATCCTCGCTCAGTCCGATGCTCTCGAAGATCTTGGCACCACGATAGCTGCGGATGGTGGAAATACCCATCTTCGACATAATCTTCTTCAGGCCCTTATCGACGGCTTTGATATAGTGGCTTTCAGCTGTCGCGTAATCCTCTTGTATCTTATGTTTCTTCACCAGATCGTCCAGCACGGCAAATGTCATGTACGGGCAGATGGCACTGGCACCGTAACCAAGTAGCAACGCTGCGTGCATCACCTCGCGAATCTCACCGCTCTCCACAATCAGCGCGGTTTGCACACGCTTTCCAACACTGATCAAATAGTGGTGAACGGCAGAGACGGCCAACAAACTTGGAATGTAGAAAGCCCCCTCCTGACCTTCCCCAAGGGGGAGAAGTTCTACCTTATCAGTAAGTATGATATAATTGTAGCCGCTATCTACTGCTTCTTCGGCATCCTTACAAAGTTTGTCAAGTGCAGACCTTAATGCCTCGCCAGCCTTGTCCCAATCTGGCTCCTCCCCTTTGGGGGAGGTTGGGAGGGGGCTGGTCATTGGGAGTTTCTTTGTGTTAAACCCTTTATACCTTATATTACACAGTATATCTAACTGGGTGTTTGTGAGCACCGGCTGTGGCAGGCGCACCATCTTGCAGTTCGATGCATCGGGGGTCAGGATGTTCGTGCCGACGGCACCGATGTACTCCGTCAGACTCATCACCAGTTCCTCGCGTATCGGGTCGATGGCGGGGTTCGTCACCTGTGCAAACTGCTGACGGAAGTAGTTGAAGAAAATCTGCGGACGGTCGCTGATGACGGCCAGTGGCGTGTCGTTACCCATTGCCGCCACAGGCTCTTGACCGGCTGTGGCCATCGGGATGATGGTCTTGTCGATATCCTCCTGACCGAAACCGAAGTTAATGAGTTTGCGTTCGAGGTCGGCGACACCGTTTTCCACATGACGACCGCTCTTCAGTTTCTCCAACTGGATGCGGTTCGTCTGAAGCCACTCGCGGTAGGGATGCGCCTTAGCCAACTGCTCCTTAATCTCGCCGTCGTAGTAAATCTTGCCTTCCTGCGTGTCAATGAGCAGAATCTTACCTGGCTGCAGACGACCTTTGCTCACTACGTCGCCCGGCTCGAAGTCCATCACGCCGACCTCAGAGGCAACGACCATCATGCCCTGCTTCGTAATCGTATAACGGCTGGGGCGCAGACCGTTTCTGTCGAGCATTCCGCCCGCGTAGCGACCGTCCGAGAACAGCAGCGCAGCAGGCCCGTCCCACGGCTCCATCAAGATGGAATGGTATTCGTAGAACGCCTTCAAATCCTCAGAAATCGGGTTCTTGTCATTGAAGCTCTCTGGCACCAGAATCGCCATCGCCTGCGGCAACGAGAGTCCGCTCATCATCAGGAACTCAAACACATTGTCGAGGCTTGCCGAGTCGCTCATGCCCTCCTGCACAATCGGGCGCAGGTCCTTGATGTCACCCAGCGCCTCGCTGTTGAGCACGCTTTCCCTCGCCTTCATCCATCCGCGATTGCCGCGAATGGTGTTGATCTCGCCGTTGTGCGCCAGCAAACGGAACGGCTGTGCCAGCGACCACGTGGGGAATGTGTTGGTGGAGAAACGCGAGTGTACCAGCGCCAGTCCGCTCGTGAAATAGGGACTGGACAAGTCTGGGAAGTATCGCCGCAGCTGACCGCTCGTCAGCATACCCTTATAGATGAGATTCTTCGAGGAAAGGGAGCAGATATAAAAATCATCGAAGGACCCTCCCCCCTTCCCCTCCCTGTGAGGGCGGGGAGTAGATACTTTTGCCAATTCGCCAATCCTCCGTTCAATCCTCTTCCTTACCTTATAGAGTGTCCTTTCAAATAGCGTATTCTCGTCCTGAAGGTAACTACTCCCCTCCATACAAGGGAGGGGCTGGGGGGTGGGTCTGCCGTTGGTGGGTCCCCTCCTTACAAATATTTGCTTTATCTCCGGCTCCACCTCGCGGGCGGCATCGCCCAGCACCTCGGGGCACGTCGGCACCGTACGCACGTGCATCAGTTGCAAACCCTCGCGTTCAATCTCCTCGATCATCACGCTCAGGATCTGCTCCTGTGCCTTTTCATCCTTTGGCAGAAACACCAAGCCCGTGCCGTACTTACCTTTTTCTGGCACAGGAATACCCTGCAACAGAATGAATTCGTGCGGAATCTGCACCATGATACCAGCGCCGTCGCCCGTCTTGTCGCGCGTCTCAGCGCCGCGATGCTCCATATTCTCCAGCACCCGCAGTGCGTTATCCACCAGCTCGTGGCTCTTACCACCGTGGATATTCACCACCATGCCCACACCGCAGGCATCGTGCTCATAAGCCTCTTGATATAATCCCTGATTCATTTGACTATTTAACGATTTGCGATTTTACAATTTATCATTGACTCGGCGAAGTGCCTCTTTCGTGTTCTCGTGCGTACCGAAGGCAGTCAGGCGAACATAACCTTCACCGGCGGAACCGAAGCCGACACCAGGGGTGCAGACAACGTGTGCGGAGCGTAGCATCCAGTCGAAGAACTCCCACGATTTCATGTCGTTTGGTGTCCGAACCCATAAATACGGCGCATCTACGCCGCCATAGACCGTGAAGCCCATATCCGTAAGCACTTCGCGCATCAGGCGGGCGTTCTCCATGTAGTAGGCGATGGTGGCCTTGACCTGCGTCTTGCCCTCGGGCGTGTAGATGGCTTCGGCTGCACGTTGACTCAGGTAGCTCGTGCCGTTGAACTTGGTGGATTGGCGACGGTTCCAAAGGGAATTCAAGGAAATGGTTTCGAGTAAACCTGATTTTTCACTTTTCATTCTTTCACTTTTCACTCCTTTGGGCACCACCGTATATCCGCAACGGATGCCCGTGAAGCCTGCTGTTTTGGAATAACTGTGAAACTCCATGGCGCACTGCTTGGCACCGGGTATCTCGTAGATGCTCTGGGGTACGTCCTCGCTCTGGATATAAGCTTCGTAGGCTGCATCGTAGAAAATGAGGGCGTTGTTCTGCAAAGCGTAATCCACCCATACCTTCAACTGATCGCGCGTGAGCGTAGTACCAGTTGGATTGTTGGGATAGCAGAGGTAGATAACAAGCCCCCTCCCGTCCTCCCCCAAGGGGGAGGTGTTTTTCCCCACTTGGGGGGATAAGAGGGGGGCCTGAGGCACAAAGCCGTTCTCCGCCGTGCAAGGCAGATAGACAATCTCGCGGCCAGCCATCACATTGGAATCCACATACACGGGATAGACGGGGTCGGTGACCGCAATGCGCACGTCCTTACTGAGCAGCTCCTGGAAGTTGCCCGTATCGCTCTTGGCACCGTCGCTGACGAACACCTCGTCTGCATCGATGTCAATACCACGGGCGCGGAAATCGTGCTCCACGATGGCATCACGCAGGAAGTCATAACCCCGCTCAGGACCATAACCACGGAATGAAGCCGCCACCGCCATCTCGTCCGTTGCCTTATGCAGCGCTTCGATGACAGCAGGGCAGAGCGGCTGTGTCACGTCGCCGATGCCGAGGCTGATGATGTCGGCTCTGGGTGCCTCCGCTTTATATGCTTTCACCTTCTGTGCAATCTCAGAAAAGAGATAGGCACCAGACAATTTAAAAAAGCAATCATTGATCATTTTTGCGTCCTTTTGGTTTTCGTTATATCGTTATTACGTTATATCGTTATTACGACAATTCAATTTCTCCTTCAAACACGAACTCTGCCGGGCCCGTCATATAGACGTGTCCGTCGCTTTCGCGCCATTCGATCTCCAACTCACCGCCATCCATGAGGATGCGGCTCGCGTGGCCAGCACGTCCCGTCTTGCAGGCTGCCACCGCCGTGGCGCAGGCGCCTGTGCCGCAAGCCATCGTGATACCACTGCCGCGTTCCCAAACGCGCACTCGAATGCCGTCAGGACGCATTTCGGCGAATTCGATGTTCGCGCGCTCAGGAAACGCAGGGTGGTGTTCAAGTATTGCTCCTTCGCGAGCGACGTCAATCGCGTCCACGTCGTCCACGAAGATGACATAATGCGGGTTGCCCATTGAAACGAAAACAGACCCACCCCCGACCCCTCCCGTAATGGAGGGGAGAGCCTGCGGGTTGGCAGCCATCACAGTTGGGTTAAATTGCTTTTCGTTTTCAAAAACAGGCTCTCCCATATCTACAGTCACGCTTTCAACGATGCCATCAGTAATATGCAGGTAGAGAGTCTTAATGCCGGAGAGCGTCAGCAACCTAATCTGTTTTTCATGGTGACCACTCCCCTCGCCCTTTGGAGAGGGGTCGGGGGTGAGGCTTCTCTCATAGACATATTTCCCGACGCAGCGGCTGGCATTGCCGCACATCATCGCCTCCGAGCCATCAGCATTGAAGATGCGCATCGTGAAATCTGCCTCTGGCAGTGGTGAGCGTCCAATCAATACCAATCCGTCAGAACCGATGCCCTTGTGGCGATCGCTCCATTCACGTGCAGCCGCAGCCGGATCACCTATATGATATAATAAGGTGTCAACGTAGATGTAATCGTTGCCAGCTCCATGCATCTTGGTGAAATGTATTTTACGTTTCATTTTGATTGGAATATTGCGCCTTTGCTGTCGTTTTGTTTAATTTCAGTGCGAAGGTATGGCATTTTGCGCTATCAACCATCGAAAATGTATCAAAAACGCAAGCAAAAGATGATATTTGTTGACATACATCAATAGTTATGCTTCAAATTATGTCTTTTTGGAAGATTTATTTTGTTTAATATGACATTTTGCACTACTTTTGCACCAGAATCATTACAATGTGACATATAGGACGCTCATTTATCAAATCGTTTAAGGTATGAAAAAGATTGAAGCGATTATTCGCAAGACAAAGTTTGAGGACGTGAAAGAGGCGTTGCTCAGCTCGGACATCGACTGGTTCGAGTACCACGACGTACACGGCATTGGACAGAGCCGACAGGAACGCATTTACCGTGGTGTCCAGTATTCGACGGATGTCATTGAGCGTGTGGCAGTGACCATCGTGTGTCGTGAACAGTTTGTCGATCCTACCGTGAAGGTAATCATCGACACAGCTCACACGGGTGAGGTCGGCGACGGACGCATCTTCGTAAGTGAGATGATAGACACCTGGAGCATACGCACAGGCGAGCACGGTGACACAGTTTTGAGAGATAAGAAATAAAAGGATAACGACACAACACATTATTATATATATTATGAACGACATTGCACTTTCTATAGATACTGTATGGATGCTGTTGGCAGCCATGTTGGTGTTTTTCATGCAGCCAGGCTTTGCGCTGTGCGAGGCAGGCTTCACACGTGGAAAGAACACCGTCAACATTCTGTTTAAGAACTTCGTTGATTTCATGTTCGGTTCGCTGCTGTTCTGGCTTGTGGGCTTCGGCTTCATGTTCGGCTCAGACGGCGCCGGCTTCATCGGTATGCCCAACTGGGGCGACCTCAGTTTCTACAATGGTGACCTGCCTGTAGAGGGCTTCCTCATCTTCGAGACGGTCTTCTGTGCCACCTCTGCCACCATCGTGAGCGGCGCTATGGCAGAGCGCACAAAGTTCTCGATGTACGTGATTTACAGCGCCATGATCTCGCTGTTCATCTACCCCATCGAAGGACACTGGACATGGGGTGGCGGCTGGCTCTGTAACGATGCTGCCGACAGTTTCATGATGCAGACCTTCGGTGATGTCTTCCACGACTTTGCCGGCTCTGCCATCGTGCATAGCGTGGGCGGCGTGCTGGCATTGATAGGAGCGATTGCCCTGGGCGCACGTCGAGGCAAGTACGGCAAGGACGGCAAGAGCCGCGCTATCCCCGGTCACTCGCTGACCCTGGCAGCCCTCGGTGTCTTCATCCTGTGGTTGGGTTGGTTCGGCTTCAACCCCGGTTCCCAGCTCGCCGCCTCCGGTGAAGTCAACCGCACAGCCATCAGTCATGTTTTCCTAACGACTAACCTGGCTGCAGCAGCAGGTGGCGTCGCCACCATGTTCCTCACGTGGCTGAAGTATAAGAAGCCATCGTTCTCCTTGACACTGAACGGTGTGCTGGCCGGTCTCGTGGGCATCACGGCAGGTTGCGACCTGGTATCACCGGTAGGTGCCGTTGTCATCGGTCTTGTTTGCGGCACGGTGCTGGTCTTCAGCATTGAGTTCATCGATCACAAGCTCCATATCGACGATCCCGTCGGCGCTTCCAGTGTTCATGGTGTCTGCGGTATTCTCGGTACGCTGATGACAGGTTTGTTGTCTGTAAGCAACGGAGCTCTTTATGGTCACGGCTGGGGCTTCTTCGGAGCCGAAGCGTTTGGCATCCTCGTCATCGACCTATGGGCTGCCGCTTGTGGTCTCGCCCTCTTCTATGGTATCAAGAAACTGCACGGTCTGCGTGTTCCCGCCCGCATCGAGGATGAAGGACTTGACGTGTACGAACACGGAGAACTGTGCTATAACTAATCATCTAACTGGAAAACAAAAATGAAAAAGATATTTTATTCCCTGATTCTGTTATTTGCCCTTGCCACCTCGGCAAGCGCAGAAGATAAAGTCTCTGCCATCCTTGGCACCGACCTCGTCAGTCAATACATCTGGCGTGGTCAGGATCTTGGCAACGTCAGCTGGCAGCCTACCCTCGGCATAGAATGGAAGGGACTGAGCCTCAGCGCATGGGGCAGTGTCGGCATCAGCAACTGGTCAGACACGAAGGAACTTGACCTCACACTCAGCTACACCTACAAGGGTTTCTATGTGGGTATCACGGACTACTGGACCGACGGCATCAACTACTTCCAGTACAAGAATGGTGAGACCAACCACATCTGGGAGGCTGGCATTGGCTACGACTTCGGATTCCTCGCCATTTCGTGGTACACGAACTTCGCTGGTGCCGACGGTGTGAACGGCAGCGGAAATCGCGCTTACAGCAGCTACTTCGAGCTCAAAGCACCGTTCCGTCTTGGCGGTCTCGAGTGGGAAGGTGCCGTCGGCATGGTTCCTTGGAAGACGACCACCTATGACACCAACGGTTTTGCTGTCACCAACGTCAGTCTGAAAGCCACCAAGGATTTCGTCATCAAAGAGAAATATCATCTCCCTGTGTTTGCAGGACTGACGGCGAATCCGGACTCTAAGAAGTTATATCTTCTCTGCGGCATATCATTCTATCTATAACTGCATATGAATACCAAGTACATCTTCGTCACGGGCGGCGTCGTTTCCTCGCTGGGAAAGGGCATCATCTCGGCCAGCATCGGTAAGTTGCTGCTGGCGCGCGGCTACAAGGTCACGATCCAGAAGTTCGATCCTTACATCAATATCGACCCGGGGACGCTGAACCCCTACGAGCACGGCGAATGCTACGTGACCGAAGATGGAATGGAGACAGATTTAGACCTGGGCCACTACGAGCGCTTCACTGGTATCCGAACCACACGCGACAATAGCATCACTACGGGGCGTATCTACAAAACGGTCATCGACCGTGAACGGCATGGCGACTACCTGGGTAAGACAATCCAGGTAGTGCCGCATATCACGGATGAGATCAAACGCAGAATGCTAAGAAGCCCCCTCCCGACCTCCCCCAAGGGGGAGGAGAACTACCCACCCATTCATCCCCCCTTGGGGGGACAAGAGGGGGGCTTTGACTTTGTCATCACTGAGGTGGGTGGCACGATTGGCGACATAGAGAGTGCGCCATTCATGGAAGCTATACGACAGCTGCGCTGGCAGCTGGGACGCGATGCGGTGTGTGTGCACCTGACGTATGTGCCTTATCTGAAGGCAGCTGACGAGTTGAAGACGAAACCCACACAACACTCGGTGAAGGAACTGCAGGGCATGGGCATCCAACCCGACATCCTCGTACTCCGTACGGAACGCCACCTTGACGACGCCATGCGTCTGAAGGTGGCATCGTTCTGTAATGTCGATTTGGAGTGCGTGGTGCAGAGCGAGGATATGCCCAGCATCTATGAGGTTCCTGTGAACATGCAACGACAGGGCCTTGATGCCGCCATCTTGCGCAAAGTAGGGGCCCCGGCCCCCTCCAAACCTCCCCGAGGGGAGGCTTCTTTCCCCGCCAAAACATTAGTGTCACCCTCGGGGGACGAAAGGGGGGCTTCCCTTGGCATGACCTCGTGGAATGCTTTTCTCGAGAAGCAGCGCAAAGCCTCCAGAGAAGTGCACATCGGTCTCGTCGGCAAGTACGACCTGCAGGATGCTTACAAGAGCATTCGCGAGAGTCTGACTCTGGCGGGCATCTACAACGATGTCAAGACAAAGATTCACTTTGTCAACAGTCAGGAGGTCACCCCTGAGAACATAGCCGAGAAGCTGAACGGCATGGCAGGCATCGTCATCTGCCCGGGCTTTGGCCAGCGTGGCATCGAAGGCAAGATCATCGCTGCCGAATACGCCCGCACACACGATATCCCCACCTTCGGCATCTGTCTGGGTATGCAGATGATGGTCATCGAGTTTGCACGGAATGTATTGGGGTATAAGGATGCCAATAGTGCCGAGATGAGACCTGACACCCAACAGACTCTCCCCCCGCCCTCCCTATTAGGGAGGGAGCGGTCACCTTTGGAAAAAGAAGCTCCCGTAAATGTTATAGACCTTATGTCAGAACAAAAATCCATCACCCAGATGGGTGGCACCATGAGATTAGGAGCTTATGAATGCCGATTACAACCTGAAAGCAAAGTTTATGAAGCATACTCGCAGGCTGGAGTATCTGCTCCCTCCCTAACAGGGAGGGCGGGGGGAGAGTCCGGTCTTCTCATCTCTGAGCGCCATCGTCACCGCTACGAATTCAACAACGCCTATAAGGATGAATATGAGACCGCTGGCATGAAATGCGTGGGCATCAACCCCGCTGCCAACTTGGTGGAGATTGTGGAGATTCCAGAGAACCGCTGGTATATCGGAACACAATTCCACCCCGAGTACTCATCAACGGTGTTGCACCCGCACCCGTTGTTCATGTCATTCATCAAGGCATGCTTGATGTCGTAATATCGTAATAACGTTATAACGTAATAACGCAAAAATGGAAGAACTCAAGCATGAGTGCGGTGTGGCGCTAGTGAGGCTCTTGAAACCGCAGAGCTACTACGAACAGAAGTACGGCACGCAGTCGTACGGCCTGAACAAGCTCTATCTGATGATGGAAAAGCAGCACAACCGTGGTCAGGAGGGTGCGGGCATTGCCTGTGTGAACATGGATGCACCCGTCGGCACGGAGTATATGTTCCGCGAAAGAGCGCAGGGAAAGGATGCCATCTCTGAAATCTTCGAACGCCTCCCCTATGGGGGAGGTTGGGAGGGGGCTCAACTTTTTATGGGTCACCTGCGCTATTCCACCACGGGTAAGAGCGGCATACAATATGTGCATCCCTTCTTGCGCCGCAACAACTGGCGGGCGAAGAACCTCTGTCTGTGCGGCAACTTCAACATGACGAACATCGATGAGGTCTTCGATAAGATTGTGCAGCAGGGCCAGTCGCCGCGTGTTTACAGCGACTCCTACATCACGCTCGAATGGATGGGACACCGTCTGGACCGCGAGGTGGAACGCTGCTTCGTGGAAGCGAAGGAGCAGGGCTTGGAGCATACGGACATCACACGTTATATCGAGGACCACGTGCAAATGGCGAATGTGCTGCGCACGACGATGGCCGACTACGACGGCGGCTACGTGATGTGCGGCATGACAGGCTCGGGCGAGATGTTCGCCATGCGCGACCCCTGGGGCATCCGTCCTGCGTTCTGGTACAAGGACGACGAGGTGATTGCCGTCGCCAGCGAGCGGGCCGTGCTACAGACGACCTTCGACTTGCCAGTCGAGGACGTGCAGGAGCTGTCCGCCGGTCAGGCACTGATCGTCCACAAGGACGGCACCAGCCGCTTGGAGCAGATCATTGAGCACAAGGCCTACAACGCTTGTAGTTTTGAGCGCATCTATTTCAGTCGTGGCAACGATTACGACATCTATCATGAGCGCAAACAGCTCGGTCAGCAGCTCACGGAGCCCATCCTGAAAGCCATCGACGGCGACACCGAGCACACCGTCTTCTCCTTTATCCCCAACACCGCCGAGGTGGCCTTCTATGGCATGATGGAAGGTCTGCACAGCAAGGGCCTCAGCGTGCGCAGCGAGAAGGTGGCGTGGAAGGACATCAAACTGCGCACCTTCATCACCGAGGCCGGCTCGCGCAATGACCTCGCTTCGCACGTCTATGACATCACCTACGGCTCCCTACGCCCCTACGAGGACAACCTGGTCATCATCGACGACTCAATCGTTCGCGGCACGACCCTGAAGGAAAGCATCTTCAAGATCCTTGACCGCCTGCACCCCAAGAAGATCGTCATGGTCAGCAGCTCGCCGCAAATCCGTTACCCCGACTACTACGGCATCGACATGGCGCGTCTGGAGGAGTTCTGTGCCTTCCGCGCCGCCATCGCACTCATCGAGGAACGCGGCATGTGGCAATTAGTCAACGACACCCATGAGGCCTGCCGCACAGAGCTGCAAAAGAACAAAGCCGAGCAGCGCAATTGTGTTTGTGCGCTTTACAAGCCTTTCACGGTCGAGGACATCAACCGCAAGATGGCGGAGATGTTGCGCCCCGCTGATATGCAGGCTCCCGTGGAGTTTGTCTTCCAGACCATTGAGGGGCTTCACGCCGCCTGTCCCAACCACCCGGGCGACTGGTACTTCACTGGCTGTTACCCAACGCCAGGCGGCAACAAACTCGTGAATGAGGCATTCATCAAATACGTAGAAGCCATCAACCATAGATAAATCGTCAAATTGTCAAATCTTTAAATCGTCAAATAAAGTCATGTGTGGAATCGTATCAATCTTCAACATTAAGCAGCAGACGCACGAACTGCGCGATAAGGCACTGCGTATGAGTCAGAAAATTCGTCATCGCGGCCCGGACTGGAGTGGGATCTATTGTGGCGGCTCGGCCATCCTTGCTCACGAACGACTCAGCATCGTGGATCCCGAGAGCGGCGGACAGCCCTTGTTCTCGCCCGACAGGAAACAAGTGTTGGCCGTCAACGGTGAGATTTACAACCATCAGGAGATACGTCGCCGCTATGCAGGCCGCTACGACTTCCAGACAGGCAGCGACTGCGAAGTCATCCTGGCGTTGTATAACAGCCTCTCCCCCGACCCCTCCCCTGTTAGGGAGGGGAGTTCTGTTACTCATGAACAGATTTGTTCAATGTTGGAACAGCTTAGTGGCATCTTCGCCTTCGCCCTTTACGACGAGGAGAAGGACGCTTTCCTGATAGCTCGCGACCCCATCGGCGTGATACCTTTATATATAGGTTATGACAGCGACGGCACCGTCTATGTCGCTTCCGAACTGAAAGCGCTCGAAGGCCAATGCGAGCGCTATGAACCTTTCCTGCCAGGACATTATTACTGGAGTGAAGAGCCAGGCCTGAAACGCTACTACCAGCGCGACTGGTTTGAGTATGATGCTGTAAAGAACAACGAAGCAAGCGTGGATGCCATCCGCGATGCCCTGAAAGCCGCTGTGAAGCGCCAGCTGATGAGCGACGTTCCCTACGGAGTGCTCCTCAGCGGTGGCCTCGACTCCTCGGTGGTCTCTGCCATCGCAGAGCAGTTCAGCGAACATCGCATTGAGGACGACTCTCAGACACGCGCCTATTGGCCCCGCCTGCATTCTTTCGCCGTGGGACTGAAGGGCGCACCCGACTTGGCAAAGGCACGTCACGTGGCCGAGCATATCGGCACCGTGCACCACGAAATCAACTACACCCTACAGGAGGGCATTGATGCCATCCGCGATGTCATCTACTTCATAGAAACCTATGATGTGACCACCATTCGCGCCTCCACACCCATGTACCTGCTGGCACGTGTCATCAAGTCCATGGGCATCAAGATGGTGCTCTCGGGAGAGGGCGCCGATGAGATCTTCGGCGGCTACCTCTATTTCCATAAGGCTCCCGATGCGAAGGCCTTCCACGAGGAGACGGTGCGCAAGCTCTCCAAGCTGCACTACTACGATTGCCTGCGTGCCAACAAGAGTCTCTCGGCATGGGGCGTGGAGGGGCGTGTGCCGTTCCTGGACAAGGAGTTCCTGGATGTGGCCATGCGCACGAACCCCGAGGCGAAGATGTGTGGCCCCTCTCCCAGTGGCGACGGCAGCTTCGTCATCGAGAAGAAAATCCTCCGCTCCGCCTTTGCCGACATGCTGCCCGAGGAAATTGCATGGCGACAGAAGGAGCAGTTCAGCGACGGCGTGGGCTACAGCTGGATTGACACGCTGAAGAAGATGACCGCTGAGGCTGTCACCGACGAGCAGATGGTACACGCCGCCGAGCGATTCCCCATCAACCCGCCACTCAACAAAGAGGAATACTACTACCGCAGCATCTTCGCCGAGCACTTCCCCAGCGACTCCGCAGCCCGCAGCGTGAACCAGGAGGCCAGCGTGGCATGCTCCACGGCCATCGCTCTCGAATGGGATGCAGCGTTCAAGAATATGAACGACCCCAGCGGACGCGCCGTGAAGGGGGTACACGAAAAAGCTTATTAATTGGACAATTTGACGATTTACAATTTGACAATTACAAATAGATGAAGGACGCAAAACTGATATTGGAAGATGGAACAGTGTTCCAAGGTAAGAGCTTCGGCTATGAGGCTGATGCCGTCGGCGAAGTGGTGTTCAACACGGCCATGATGGGCTACCCAGAGAGCCTCACAGACCCCAGCTACGCAGGACAGATACTGGTGATGACATACCCGCTGGTGGGGAACTATGGAGCCCCCCTCTCATCCCCCCAAGGGGGGAAGGCAGGGAATGGGCTGCCGGAGTTTATGGAGAGTGACAGGATTCATGTGAAGGGACTCATCGTTGCGGATTATAGCGAGCAGTATAGCCATTGGAATGCGAAGGAGTCGCTCTCCGAATGGTTGAAGCGCGAAGGCATTCCAGCCATCACGGGGATTGATACACGCCGCCTCACCAAGCTGCTGCGCGAACACGGTGTGATGAGAGGACGGATAAGCCTCACTCCCGACCCCTCTCCAAGGGGCGAGGGGAGTAAGAACCTTGAGGATTATGGTTCCATCAACTGGGTTGAGAAAGTCAGCTGCAAAGAGGTCATTACCTACAAGCCCGAAAGACCCACCCCCGGCCTGACCCGTCCTCAGCAAAAGAGTTCTGCTTCGGTCGCTCTCCCCATCACGGGGGAGCGGGGAGAGGGGCCTCGCGTCGTGTTGGTCGATTGCGGCGTGAAGGCCAACATCATCCGCTGCCTGCTCAAGCGTGGTGTGGAGGTCATCCGCGTGCCATGGGACTACGACTTCAACCAACTCGACTTCGACGGTCTCTTCCTCGCCAACGGCCCCGGCGACCCCGAACAATGCGAAGTGACCGTCAAGCACATCCGCACGTTCTTGCGAAATGAAGAATTAAGAGTGAAGAGTGAAGAATTAGCTGGCGCGCAGCTTTCGAGCGATAGCGAGGCTCTCCCCATCACGGGGGAGCGGGGAGAGGGTCTTCCTCGCCCCCTCATGGGCATCTGCCTCGGTAACCAACTCTTGGCTCGTGCCGCAGGAGCTAAGACATACAAGCTGAAATACGGCCACCGCAGTCACAACCAACCCGTGCAGCAGGTGGGCACCACTCGCTGTTTCATCACCTCACAGAATCACGGTTACGCGGTTGACGCCACTACCCTACCCTCCGCCTGGGAACCGCTGTTCGTGAACATGAACGATGGCTCCAACGAGGGCATCCGCCATAAGACCTTTCCTTGGTTCAGCGCCCAGTTCCACCCCGAAGCCTGCAGCGGCCCCACAGACACGGAATGGATGTTTGATGAGTTTGTGGAAATGATGAAGACGGCCCCCCTTTCGTCCCCCGAGGGGGACACAAGTGCTTTGCGATTAGAGGACTTTTCATCCGTAGCCCCCTCGGGGGCCGAATGGGGGGCCACCTCTCCCTCATCTGTCTTATTGCTTGGCTCCGGCGCCCTGAAGATTGGGCAGGCGGGAGAGTTCGACTACAGCGGTGCGCAGGCGCTGAAGGCGCTGCGGGAGGAGGGTGTGAAGAGTATTCTCATCAACCCCAACATCGCCACCGTGCAGACGTCCAAGGATGTGGCCGATGTGGTCTATTTCCAACCCGTAACGCCCGAGTTCGTGGAGCGCGTGATAGAGAAAGAACGCCCCGACGGCATCCTGCTCTCCTTTGGCGGACAGACGGCGCTGAACTGCGGTGTGGAGCTCTATAAAAAAGGCGTGCTGGAGCGCTACGGCGTGAAAGTGCTGGGCACCCCCGTGCAGGCCATCATCGACACTGAGGACCGCGACCTCTTCGTGAAACGTCTCGACGAGATCGGCGTGAAGACCATCAAGAGTCAGGCGTGCTCCACCAAGGAGGAGGTGCGCCGCGCAGCTGCCGAGCTGGGCTATCCCGTGATCCTGCGTGCCGCCTACGCCCTCGGCGGTCTCGGCTCCGGCTTCTGCGAGAACGATGCCGAGCTGGAGGCGCAGGCCGAGGAGGCGTTCTCCTTCTCGCCGCAGGTATTGGTGGAGAAATCGCTGAAGGGCTGGAAGGAAATCGAGTACGAGGTGGTGCGCGACCGCTACGACAACTGTATCACCGTCTGCAACATGGAGAACTTCGACCCGCTGGGCATCCACACGGGTGAGAGCATCGTGGTGGCTCCCAGCCAGACGCTCACCAACAGCGAGTACCACAAGCTGCGCGCCCTCGCCATCAAGATTATCCGTCATATCGGTATCGTGGGCGAGTGCAACGTGCAGTACGCCCTCGATCCCAACTCCGAGGACTACCGCGTCATCGAGGTCAACGCCCGCCTCAGCCGTTCCTCGGCGCTGGCCAGCAAGGCCACAGGCTACCCTCTGGCTTTCGTGGCGGCCAAGCTCGGCCTCGGCTACGGCCTCTTCGAACTGAAGAACTCCGTCACCAAGACCACCAGCGCCTTCTTCGAGCCGGCCCTCGACTATGTCGTCTGCAAGATTCCGCGCTGGGACCTCTCCAAGTTCCACGGCGTGAACCACGAGCTCGGCTCCTCGATGAAGAGCGTGGGCGAGGTGATGGCCGTCGGCCGCACCTTCGAGGAGGCCATCCAGAAAGGGCTCCGCATGATAGGGCAAGGCATGCACGGCTTCGTGGACAATAGAAGACCCACCCCTAACCCCTCTCGTGAAGGGAGGGGAGTGGAGTATGCTCTTATGCACGCAACAGATATGCGTATTTTCATTGTTGCTGAAGCCATGCTGATGGGCTACACCGTGGAGCAGATCCACGCGCTGACCAAAATTGACCGCTGGTTCCTGCACAAGCTCAAGCACATCGTGAACATCAACGACCAACTGCATGAGTTCTCACAGCTGGCTGACATGGCCGAGGTGATGGAACCGTTGGAGTTCATCGAATACCTCGAAGCCCCCGAGTTCGTGAACCTCCTCCGCGAGGCCAAGGTCTATGGTTTCTCCGACTTCCAGATTGCCCGCGCCCTCGGTCTCGGCGAGACACGTTCGATGGAGCAGGCCGCCCTGATGGTCCGCGCTTGGCGCAAGGAGCTCGGCGTCGTCCCCACCGTCAACCAGATCGACACCCTCGCCGCCGAGTACCCCGCCCAAACGAATTATCTCTATCTCTCCTATCTCTAAACAATAAACAGTAAACTCTCAACGTTAATCATTAAACTCTCATCTTTAAACCTTAAATTTTCAATTCTCAATTGTCAATTATCAATTAAAAAAATATGTGCGGAATAGTAGGTTATATCGGCACCAAGCGTGCCTACCCCATTTTGATTAAAGGTTTGAAACGTCTTGAATATCGCGGTTATGACAGCGCCGGGGTGGCGATGATCAGCGACAGCGGCGACCTCAATGTATATAAGGCCAAGGGAAAGGTGGACAACCTCACAGAGTATTGCAGCGACAAAGATGTATCCGGCTGTGTGGGTATCGCCCATACGCGCTGGGCAACGCACGGCGAGCCGTCGGCACGCAATGCTCACCCACACTATTCTCAGAGCCGCAACCTGGCCATTATCCACAATGGTATCATCGAGAACTATGCCGACATCAAGACGAAGCTTCAGGCACAAGGCGTGGAGTTCAAAAGCGACACCGACACCGAAGTGCTCGTGCGACTTGTGGAGTATATCATGGAAAAGAAGAATCTGTCGCTGCTCGAGGCCGTTCAGGTGGCACTCCATCAGGTCATCGGCGCCTACGCCATCGCCATCGTTGACAAGCGCGATCCCCGCCAGATTATCGCGGCCCGCAAGCAGAGTCCGCTGGTGGTGGGCATCGGCGAGAATGAGTTCTTCCTCGGCTCCGACGCCAGCCCGATTATCGACTACACCGACAAGGTGGTGTATCTCGAGGATGGCAACATCGCCGTCATCCGCTTGGGCGCGGAACTGCGCGTGATGAGCATCCTTGGCGAGGAACAGGAACTGAAGGTGAAGACCGTGGACATCAACCTCGGCCAGATAGAAAAAGGCGGCTACGAGCACTTCATGCTGAAGGAAATCTTCGAGCAGCCCGAATGTCTGAAGAACTGTATGCGTGGACGCATCAATGTCGAGGGCGACCACGTGACGCTGTCGGCCATGATTGACTACCGCCAGCAACTGCTCAATGCCAAGCGCATCATCATCGTAGCCTGCGGCACCTCATGGCACGCCGGCCTCATCGGCAAGCAGCTCTTCGAGAGCCTCTGCCGTATCCCCGTCGAGGTGGAGTACGCCTCAGAGTTCCGCTACCGCGACCCCGTCATCTACCCCGACGATGTCGTCATCGCCATCTCCCAGAGCGGTGAGACCGCCGACACGCTGGCCGCCATCGAGCTGGCACGCAAGGCCGGAGCCTTCGTCTTCGGTGTGTGCAACGCCATCGGCGCCAGCATACCCCGCCAGACACAGACGGGTGTGTACATCCACGTAGGCCCTGAGATTGGCGTGGCCTCCACCAAGGCCTTCACGGGTCAGGTCACCGTGCTCTCCATGCTGGCCCTGTGCCTGGCTAACGAACGTCGCACCATCCCTGGCGAGCAGTACAAGGAGATGGTTGCAGAGCTCACCCGCATCCCCGAGAAGATGGAGGAGGCGCTGAAGACCAACGAGCAGATCGAGCGCCTCGCGCCCATCTTCACCTACGCCAAGAACTGCCTCTACCTCGGCCGCGGCTACAACTACCCCTTGGCCCTCGAAGGCGCACTCAAACTGAAGGAGATCTCCTACATCCATGCCGAGGGCTACCCCGCCGCCGAGATGAAGCACGGCCCCATCGCTCTCATCGACAGCGAGATGCCCGTCTTCGTCATCGCCACCCGCGACCGCCTCTACGAGAAAGTCATCTCCAACATCCAGGAAGTCCGTGCCCGCGGCGGCCGCGTCACAGCCCTCGTCACCGAGGGTGACACACAAATCTGCAAGTTCGCCGACCACGTCATCACCCTCCCAGACACCCTCGAGTGCTTCCAGCCCCTCATCGCCTCCATCCCCCTGCAGCTCCTCGCCTACCACATCGCTGTCTGCAAGGGCAAGGATGTCGATCGTCCCCGCAACCTCGCCAAGAGCGTCACCGTAGAATAAACTCTTCACGCAATACTTAAATTCTGAAATGAAGGGCAGGAGATGAAATTCTCCTGCCTTTTTTGTGCGGGATTGAAAACAAATTGCTACTTTTGCGGGCGAAAAGCTTCTAATACATCATGATAATGAGAAAAATTCTCATGACGCTGGCCGTCGCGGCTTTGGTTTTCTCCTTCTCCGCTTGTGAGAAGACGGAGAACAAAGGACTGACGGACTTTTCAATCCCCGACTACAGCCCCTCGGACTCCCTAATTGTCAACCAAGGTCTCAAGGCGAGGGATTCTGTTCGCGCCGCATTCCTCATCGACAGTCTGGAGAAGAGCGGCGACCTCACCCCGATGGCTGCCGGCGTGTTTCGTGCCAGCTATCACGAGTATTTCCGCCGTCGCACTGATTACGATAATGTGGCCGAAAGGTTGTACACCCGTGCATACAGCCTCGCCCAACCCGACGACCACCTGAAGTGGTATTACAACTTTTGTGGCAACCACCTCGCCTATTATCTGTATATGGGGCACAACTACGAGGGCTGCCTCCGTGTGGCAGTGCCTCTGCTCACCACTGAGGACTCACTCGGCAACAGTCCCACAGACCAGACGAACCTCTATTCGCTGTTGTGCTGTTGCTACGTGAAACTGGATCAGCGCGACAAGGCCGTAGAGGCTGGCAAAAAGGCCCGCACATACTGTTGGGAGGTGCTCGCCGAGGACTCCACGCCGGGCATCCACCGGCTGTTCATCAATTCCTATGCCCGCATCAAGGATGCCTACGTCCGGGTGAAGGATTGGGAGAAGACGCGGGAATGGTTGAATTTCAACGACTCCATACTCCGTCTCTACAAGCGGCGCCACCCTGATGACCCCGTGTGGCCCGTCTACGACGGCTTTGCACATCTGGACCGCGCCATCAAGGTGTGGAGTTTGGGACTGACGGACTCGGCAGCTGTGGAATATGCGGAGTTCAGGAAGTACGACTGTGCCTACAGTCTGGTCGGCCTCTTGCAGAGCAATGACTATCTGATGCCTGCCGGGCGTTGGGAAGATGCCGCCGACAACTACAAGGCACTGGATGCGTTCATCGACAACTGCGTCTCGGAAGTCTTTATAGAGGAGATCTTTTCCTACTATATGCCCAAGTTCCGCGCCAACTACAATGCGGGGCGTATGGACTCTGCCCTCTTCGTGGCCAAACAGATTTCAGAGATCTTCGACTCCACCTATATCCAGCAGAAACGCAGTCAGATGGCTGAGATGGCCACCATCTACGACACGCATGGCAAGGAGATGGAGATTGCCCGCCAGAAGGCCGAACTCTCCCACGAGCGCTGGCTCGGCACTCTCGCGGCCATGGGGCTCATCACCGCTTTCTTCATTATATATATATTGTACCGCCGCCGGGCTGCGAAACGGCTCGAAGCCGCTCACGCGAAGCTGCAGAAGGCCTACGACCAGCTGGAGGAGACCACGACGGCCAAGGAGCGCATCGAATCGGAGCTGCGCATCGCCCGCGACATACAGATGTCGATGGTGCCGTGCGTCTTCCCTGAGCGCGAAGGTCTCGACATGTTCGCCTCGATGACTCCGGCCAAGGAGGTGGGCGGCGACCTCTACGGCTATGTCCTTCAGGGTGACCAGCTCTACTTCTGCGTGGGCGACGTCAGTGGCAAGGGTGTACCGGCCTCGCTCTTCATGGCACAGAGTACAAGACTCTTCCGCACCCTCGCCGCCGAGGGCATGATGCCCGCCGACATTGCATTACGCATGAACAATGAACTGTCCGAGGGCAACGACAGCAATATGTTCGTGACCATGTTCATCGGCCTGCTCCACCTCGACAGCGGCCGTCTCGACTACTGCAACTGCGGACACAACCCTCCAGTCCTTGTCGATGACAAGCAGGCGGCCGCATTCCTTGACATACAGCATGTCAACCAGCCGCTGGGTCTCATGGGAGGAATCCCCTTCGCCAGCGATGCCGTCGCCGACATCCGCGGCCAGCAGCTGCTCATCTACACCGACGGACTGAACGAGGCCGAGAACCAGCAGTATGAGCAGTTTGGAGAAAAACGCATCCTGGACCTGATGGCCTGCAATCTCAATTCCCACGAGGTCATCGAGATGCTGAAGAAGGCCGTGGAGGAGCACAGGAACGGTGCCGAACCCAACGACGACCTGACGCTGATGTGCATGAAACTGTCCCGATAAACACAAAACACAGAAATATGAAAAAATTCTTCTTGATTGTTGCGGCAGCACTGACTACCTTCATCGTAGAGGCCCAGCCACTGCGCGACGGCCATTTCTTCAAGACCTTCAGCGATGCCGAGCTGACCGCACAGGCGGCTCCTGAGGTGTTCAGCCAGTGGTTTGCGCTCCCCGAGGGCACGGAGTGGCGCGAGGTGAGCCGCCAGACCGACGACATCGGTATGGAGCGCATAGAATATCGCCAGTACGTGAGTGGCATAGAGGTGGAATATTCACAGGTGCTGCTGCACGTCAGGGACGGCCGCGTGCAGAGCGCCAACGGCACCGTGATGGAGCAGAAACGCACACCCGCCAAGGTGCGGCATGCCCCTCTGGCGTATAAGAACGGCACGCCCGTCGATGAGTTTGGTCGCAGGCTGCTGCTCATCGACACCGACGGCGGCTACCGCTATGCTACGATGTGCATCTCGGAAGACGGTCGCTATAAGGTGTATCACGACGTGGAGACCGGCGAGGAGCTGAAGCGCGTGCCCCTCATGCACAGCGCCAACCCGCCCGAAGGCACAGCAGCCACCATGAAGGGCAGGTCCATCTACAGCGGCGACCTGCTCCTGAACGTGACGCAAGGCACCGACGACAGCTACTACCTCTACGACCAGCAGCGCAACATTCACACCTTGGTGGGAGCCTTTCTCCCGAACTTCTCAACTCTGTTTAGAAGCGGCAGGGCGTTTGACTACTTCCCGCGCCATGACCTCACCGATGAGGACATACGAACCAACAACTCGCAGAAAATAACGGAATGGTACACCAAAGTATTTGCCGACCTCGCCACTAACAACCTGCCGCACTTCGAGGAATACATCACCGATAACACGGCTTATGTGCCCAACCAAAGTGACACATGGACGGCCTATCACCTGAAGTCATTGACCTTGAGCGACAACACCATCGAGCTCGATGAAGACAGCTACCTAATCGTCACCTTCCGCTACAGCCTTGGCACTGTGGAAACAACGACCTACGGTCTATTGTGGAGTGGTAAGAAGAACAAGACCACCGAAACCATCGACTTCGCGAAGCGCAACAAGGTCATCGTCATTCCCACCGAGGGCGCCACACTAATCATCACCCTCGTGAAGAATATCAAAGACGAGGCGACTCAGACGACGAAAGAGGTCCAGCAAGACGTGGAAATGATTCCCCTGACCTTCTCGCCCGACGGCACCGTGTTCGACGCCCAAGGGCAGAACATGAAGATACACGCGGAATACGAGGCCAACGCCTCCACCCCGCTGGCCGACATCCATTGGGGCATGGGGCGCACGGTGGACTTCTACAACGAGAAGTTCCATCGCGACAACTATGACGACCAGCACTCACCCATCTACAACCTCGTCTATATGGACGACGTCCAACGTGGCATCATCAGCTGTCCCTTGGACAATGCCGCGGCCATAGCCTCCTGCAAACCATATCCTATGGTTTACGGCATGGGCGGCAACCTCATGAATCCCGTCGTAGAGCTCACCGTCATGGCCCATGAATACACCCACATCATCACCGACCAGAATGCAAAACTCGAATACAAGGGCGAGTCCGGTGCCCTCAACGAGTCGTTCTCCGACATCATGGCCATCAGCGTCAAGAAGTGGGACAACCCCTCCTATGAGCCGTGGATCATGGGCGACGGCCTGATGCTGGAGTATTCTAACATGCGCAACATGAAAAACCCGAGGATGAGCATGGACGGCAAAGATGAATCCCGGCGCTGCCCAGGCTACTACCAAGGCTACAACTGGTATGACACCTCCGACACCAGCCGCGAGAACGACAACGGCGGCGTACACCGCAACAGCGGCGTGCAGAACCGCTGGTACTTCCTGCTCTGCGAGGGTGAGAGCGCCGACAACAGCGAGTTCGTAGAGGGCGGCCAGCCTTACAGCATGACGGGCATAGGCATAGAGAAAGCCCTGCAGATAGCCTACCGCACACTGATGCAGTATGCCACCAGCCAGGCACAGTATGCTGACATCCGCCTCTGCCACCTCCAGGCAGCCAAAGACCTCTATGGCGACAACAGCCCCGAGGTGGAAGCCGTAGCCAAGGCTTGGGACATCGTCGGAGTCACCGACGGCAGTTCCACCGGCATTGTTGAGGTGGACGCAAGCTCTCAACTCTCAACTCTCAACTCTCAACTTTCAGAATGGTACACGCTCGACGGCCGCCGCATCAGCCATCAGCCATCAGCCATCAGCCATCAACTCCCTCGGGGTATCTACGTGAATAACGGTCGTAAGGTCGTGATTAAGTGAGTAAACATAAAACTTGAAACATGAAACTTGAAACCAATATGAAAAAGATTCTCATGACGCTGGCAGCCGTCCTCTGCTGCCTGGTGACAACGGTCATGTTCTCCGCCTGCTCGAAAGACAACGACGCAGAAATCAAGAACGACCTGGTTGGTACCTGGACGGAGAAGAACAGCCTCTTCACCGACATCCTTACGATGAAGGAGGACGGCACGTTCACTTTCCAAAGCCATCTACAGCTATACAACGGTTCAGGCACCTACAGGAGCGAAAACGTCACCCACCAAGAACCCAATGTGAACTATGGCAGCAGTGGCAACAATAGCTACACGAATAATACGACTGTTGTCCGAACGCTCATCCTGAACTATACCGGGAAAGGTACCGAGCTGCTGGACATCCTCAAGTGCACCAGCAGCAAGTTGGAGATGACAGACCGTTACGGCAACACCTTCCACTTTAGCAAGTAATGACTATGCGCACTGTCAAACCTAAGAAGTTCCTCGGACAGCATTTCCTGACGGATCTGGACATCGCCCGCCGCATCGCAGACACCGTGGATGCTTGTCCCGACCTGCCGGTACTGGAGGTGGGACCGGGTATGGGGGTGATGACGCAGTTCCTGATGCAGAAGCCGCGCGTGCTGAAAGTGGTGGAACTGGATTTCGAGTCGGTGGCGTACCTGCGCCGCACGTGGCCGCAGATGGAGGACCATATCATCGAGGATGACTTCCTGAAGATGCACCTGGACCGCACCTTCGACGGCGGCCCCTTCGTGCTTACGGGCAACTACCCCTACAACATCTCGAGTCAGATCTTCTTCAAGATGCTGGACAACAAGGACTTCATCCCTTGCTGCACGGGAATGATACAAAAGGAGGTGGCTGACCGCATCTGTGCGCGTCCCGGCACGAAAGCGTACGGCATCCTTTCGGTGCTCATCCAGGCGTGGTACACGCCGGAATATCTGTTCACGGTGGAGCCCCATGTCTTCAACCCGCCACCCAAGGTGCGCAGCGCCGTCATCCGCCTCACACGCAACGACACGCAATCCTTAGGCTGCGACGAGGCGCTCTTCAAACGGGTGGTGAAGACGACCTTCAACCAGCGCCGCAAGACGCTGCGCAACAACATCCGTCCGCTCCTCAACGAGCTGGCTCCCGACGCTGACCACAGCGCCTTCCTGGCCGACCCGCTCTTCAACCTACGCCCCGAACAGCTCTCCCTCGAGCAGTTTATCGCCCTGACACGTCAGGTGACCGCACTCGTCTGAGGCTTACTTCAAAATATGAACGAATAGCATTATGAAGAAGATTCAAACAATCGTCTGGCTGCTCCTGATGATGGCGGGACAGGCTGTAGCACAGACCGCTGAGTATGACACCGACCGCGGCTTCATCCATCCTGGCGGTCTGCACACGCAGGAGGACTTCGACCGCGTAAAGGCACAGATTGCGGCTGGCAATGCCACGGTGAAGGCAGCCTACCAGAAGCTTACCTCATCAGAGTACAGTCAGAGCGGTGTGCAGACTTACCCCACTGAGATGATCGTTCGTGGAGGGTCGGGCGAGAACTATATGAATGCTGCACGAGGTGCGGCGATGGCTTATCAGAACGCTTTGCGCTGGAAGATTGCAGGCACAAAGGCCAACGCCAACGCTGCCGTACGCATTCTCATGACATGGGCGAACACGACAAAGGCTATAGGCGGCGACTCGAACTACGCGCTGGCCGCTGGACTCTATGGCTACCAGTTTGCACAGGCTGCCGAGCTGATGCGCGACTACGAGGGCTGGAGCCGCGAGGACTTCGAGGCGTTCAAGCGGTGGATGCTCAATGTGTGGTACCCCTCTGCAATCGGCTTCCTGCGTGGACGTAATGGAACGTGGGAAAACGCCGGCAAATGGTGGCAAGCTCCTGGTCACTATTGGAGCAACTGGGGACTCTGTAATGCGCTATGTGTCATCAGCATCGGCGTATTGTGTGACGATGTTTTCATCTACAATCAGGGCATGTCCTATTTCAAATACGACCAATGCGGAACGTTCAAGGATCCGCGCACCGAAGTGCCTATCAAGAACGACGGTCTAACTGAATTCCTAGGTAACTTAGTGGTTACTACTTACGAGAGTGAATTGGAAACAGGTGCCTATGGTCTGCTCGGCCAGCTCAACGAGAGTGGACGCGATGCAGGTCATTCGTCTATGTCGCTTGGCGTGGCACTCGATGTGGCAAAGGTGGGCTGGAACCAGGGCGATGACCTTTTTGCCTACATGGATCACCGCCTCGCTGCGGGCATAGAGTACTTGGCTGCGCAGTCGCTGAGTGTGGAGGGGTTGCCGTGGGTGGATTATATCTATGGCACGAACGGATATTACTACACCGACTCGCGTTGCTGGACAATGACCAGCCCAGCCATGGGCGCACAGATGCGGCCCTACTGGGGCACTGTCATCGGCATCTACGAAGGTGTGAAGGGCATCGCCATGCCCTTCTCCGAGCAGGCCTATGCGAATATGGGCATCGACGGTGGCGGTGCTGGCTCTACCAGTGGCGGCTATGACCACTTGGGCTTCTCGTTGCTGATGAACACACGCGATGTGCAGCTCTGTCCTGCGGAACTGGTGCCGACAGAACTGACGCCGATGATGACCTACGGTGGCAGCATCACCACCAACCTCATCCCCAGTCTCACGCAGGAGAAGACGCGGAAGCTGGTCGTGAATAAGGATATATATCACAATGAGCTCGGCGGACTGGTCAACACCTTTACAGCCAACAACAAGACGGGCGTGCCCGCAGGCACCGCCATCACGCTGAAGCCCCAACTGCCGGAGGGCGAGGAGGACACGGGCAACTGGCTCTGGAACACGGGCGAGACCACGCGCGAGCTGGCCATCACCGCCGACAAGAGTTTCATCTACCGCGTCACCTACACCAACCATAACGGCGTGAAGAGCCAGCTGGCCTTCAGCATCGCCGTGCAGGGCGACTGCACACCGGCAGCACTCGCGCCCTCCATCACCTATAACGGCGAGACCACGAACGACACCATCGTCAGCCTGCTCTACGGCAAGACCTGTCAGCTGAGTGTGACACCACAATGTGGTTGGGGAACCTACAAGTGGAGCGACGGCAAGACAACCCAGACGATTACCACGGAGGTCATACGTGCCGATAAGGACTACACCGTGGTTTATACGAACCAAGGTGGTGCCACCTCGTCCATGACCTTCCACCTGCATCCCGTTGCGGCCGAACCGTATATCAAGATTGACGACACTACATTGAAGCAGACCGAAGCCATCATTGATGCCGGCGCCAGCCTGACACTGGGTCTCACGTTGCCCGCTGCGGTGAAAGCCGCTAATGTGACGTGGAGCACAGGTGACAGTGGTGCCTCCATCACCCTCGAAGACCTCCAGCAGAGTGCCACCATCACCGCCTCCTTTACGCTGAGCAACGAGGAGGTCGTCATCTCCTTCGATGTCCTCGTGCGCCAGAGCGGCAGTGTCACCGTTGAGAACGGCGACTATCTCATCATGGAAGTCGCCACGGGCCGGCTACTCACGGCTCACGGAAGCGGGCAGCAGGTCACCTTCGAGGCTGGCGATGCCACGACACCTGCCGAAGGGCAGAAATGGTTCGTGAACCAACAGTCCGAGCGTCATGCCATCATCAGCCTGCCCGACAGTCTGGGCATCCTCACCAGCGGCAAACTCAGTGCGTCGAAAGTGAATTCCTACTACTTTGAAAAGCCTGTCGCCTCAGACCGCATCGCTATCCATTCAGGTGCATCGGCCAGCTTCTTCAAATACTGGTCGGTAAATGCCGACGGCACTCTCGACCTCACTGCCAAGGCCCTCACACAGTACCCCTTCCTGCTACTGCCAGCGGGCGGTGAGACGGGCATCGAAGAAATGGAAAATGTAAAATGGGTAAAGGCTAAAGGGGCTGTCGCGGTGTATGACCTGAGCGGACGCCGGATTTCTGTGTCCTCAGTGCTCCCGGGGGGAATATACATCGAGAACGGCAAGAAGGTATTTATCAAATGAAACGCATCATCCTATTATTCTTCACTTTTCATTCTTTCACTCTTCACTCCTCCCCTATGGGGGAGGACGGGAGGGGGCTTCCATTATCAACGGCTACAACGATGAGCGTAAGGTGAAAGGCATCACCTTCGAGGGTATCAAGATCAACGGCCGCCTGCTGCACGACAAGATGCCTGGCAAGCCCGCGTGGTATTCCACCGCCGACTACATTCCCATGTATGTGGGCAACCACGTAGAAGACATCACATTCACCAAGTAAGCAATGCCACCTTCCTCACCGCCACCCTCCCATAGCAGGTGACGTCGCTGTTTAGCTGATGAAGCGGAGCTTTCGGCGATTGCGGGTTGGGCGGACGGCGAAGTGGAGCCAGATGGCGCCGC
>CAMVUB010000026.1 GCA_947170495.1 uncultured Prevotellaceae bacterium | reverse complement strand
ATGCCTACGACATGGTGTGCAACGGCGTGGAAGTGGGCGGCGGCAGCATCCGTATCCACGACCCGGAGCTGCAGGACAAGATGTTCCGCATCCTGGGCTTCACCGAGGAGCGCGCACAGGAGCAGTTCGGTTTTCTGATGAACGCCTTCAAGTACGGCGCGCCCCCTCACGGCGGTCTCGCCTACGGTCTGGACCGCTGGGTCAGCCTCTTCGCAGGCCTCGACAGCATCCGCGACTGCATCGCCTTCCCGAAGAACAACAGCGGTCGCGACGTGATGCTCGACGCCCCCGCCCGCTTGGAACAGAAACAGCTGGATGAGCTGTATCTCTCACTCGTGCCGGTTGAGGGCTAAAAATGAAAAATTAAAGAATGAAAAGTGAAAAATAAAAGTATGATAGATCAGTATCAAAGTACAGGAGCTAATCAACTTTGGTGTAAAGCTTTGAAAAGTAATTTATATTTTTCACTTTTCACTCTTTCACTTTTCACTCTTGTTGCCTGTACCGAGAGCTTCGAGGAGCGCTGCCGGCGCGAGGCAAGGGAATACACGGAGCAGCAATGCCCGCGGCTGGTAGATAGATACATCTGCCTCGACAGCATGACCTACGAGGACGCGCCGCAGGGCTTCACCTACCACCACACGGTGACGGGCGAACTCGACAACGACTCGCTGCTCACGCCGGAGATCCTCAGCGCCTTCCACGAGACACTGCTGGAGAATATCCGCAATGACATCAACCTGAAACGCTGCAAGGACCGCGGCTTCACCTTCACCTACCGCTACACCTCGGCATCGACAGGCAAGCTCTTCACCGAAGCGTCCATAGGGCCGGAGGACTATAATAATTAAAGCCCCCTATGGTCCCCCAAGGGGGACGACTGAAAATTAAGATACTAACTAAATCAATAGGAATATGAAACGACTTCTCACTGCCGCGCTGCTACTTTTGGCAAGCTACGCCGCAGCGCTGGCCGCAAACACAAAGGAGGATGTGGCACAAGTCACGCAGGACATCACCCTCACGGAGGACGTGGACTTTCACATCACGAGCGACGAGCCCTTCACCATGACGGGCTCCATTGACATCGTCAACACCGAGCATGCCGTAGTCATCTTCGACGCGCTGAAACCCTCGCTGGCGAAGAGCTACCTCAGCTTCATCAAGATCAATGGCGAGGTGGCCAAGGACGGCACCAACTGCCAGTTGAGGATGTGGGACCGCGGTTCGATACTCCTGCCCTACGGCGGTACCAGCTTCCGCCCGCTCACCGTCTTTGACGGCGAAGGCTTCACTGGCGAGAGCAATAACACGCTCACCGAAGGCCACAGCGGCGGGTTCATGAAGACCCTGCCCACGACTTGGAACAACCGCATCAAGAGCTTCAAGCTCAAGCGCGGATATATGGTGACCTTCTCTCTGAAGAAAGGCGGCTACGGCTACAGCCGTTGCTTCATCGCTGCCGACAGCGACCTGGAGGTAGATCTGACAAAAGAGAGCAATGGACTCATGAGCGGGCGCATCACCAGCTACCGCATCTTCAAGTGGTACAACACCAGCAAGGCTGGCGTAGCCGACTATCTTGATGCCACAGCCTTAGCCAAGTTGAATGCCAAGAGCAGCTTCTCGTGGGGCTTAGGTTACAGTATGCTCCCCGACGTGGAGGTTGTGCCTCAACACATTAAAGAGAACTGGCCAAGCCCATCAGAGTGCGGCGGCGTGACCTACTCCCCTCACTTGAAGACCAACAATGAGCCGCGCAACCCAAGCGATGAGGCACAATGTGAGCTGGATGACATCCTCGCCAACTGGGAGGCATTGATGGCTACGGGCCTGCGCCTGTGCACGCCGTCGTCATGGGACGGTAGCGACTATTACAATGCCACGGGTTTCCTCGCCGACTTCCTCAACGAAATCGACAAGCGCGGCTGGCGATGCGATATCATCGACCTGCACGGATACTGGGAAGAAGGTTCCTTTGGCACTTATGTCACCAACTGGTCAGAGACATTCAAGCGCCCCGTGTGGATCACGGAATGGGTGTGGGGTTCTTCTTGGGGCAATAAAGGCATCTTCAAGGAAGCCTCCAGCCGCGATAACCCCACGAATGCAGACCTGCAGAAGAACAAGGAGACCGTGGCTCGCATCCTCAACTATCTCAACGGCAACAACGCCTGCGAGCGCTACTTCTATTGGAACAGCGAAGCCAACTGCTCGAAGCTCATGATCAATGGCAACCTCACCCCCGCCGGCGAGTACTTCGCTACCATGAAGACCAACGGCCCGGGCTACACCAATTACAAGAACTATGTCCCCAAGGCACCCACGCCTGCCAGCATCACAGACCTGGCGAGCAGCAATTTCAATGTACGCACAAAGGTGCTCACGCTAAAGTGGACCAATGTCAACGGCGAGCTCACCACCGGTGCTGCCCTGCAACGCAAGATCGACGGCGGCTCCTGGGAAACCATCTATACGTACAAGGGCGGTGAGAAGGAGAACGAGTCTTCCATTACCTTCACAGACAACATCGAGCCCGGCGGCAAATATTCTTACCGACTGTTGGATACCGTCTATACCAAGGCCATCAAATCGTCCAACACGTATGATTTCTACACCAACCAAGCCACAGGAACGGCCACGGTGAAGCACGGAACCATCGCAAGCATTCCAGCACAGCAGGCCTTCACGTTCTTCAATGAGCCTTACTTCGAGGAGGCACCCGTCATCGTGACCGGCAGCGCGACCTACAAAAATGCAGCCTCCACAGCCTTGCCCAACGGCGTCGTCAACAACCCACTGCTCCTGAGCAAGGGCACATCGAACCTGTATGAGAACTTCAGCTATCAGGAGAAACCCTGGAACTATCTCAAAAATGACGTCTATACAGTCACTACGCCTACCAAGGAGGAGACGACGAACTTCATCGCCGTCGCTGCCGGCAACGGACAAATCGGCGACCTGCACTATGAGGCTGGCAATATCACCGGCGTCAAGAACACCGTCGTGGAAGTGACGTTTACACAGCCCTTTGAAGAGGCACCCGTGGTGATGGTGACGCCCATTCACAACAATGCCTCGCTCCCCGTGATGACCTGGCGCATCTACGATGTCACGAAGGAGGGCTTCAAGCTGCATCTCATGCACCAAAAGGGCGAGACCGTCAAGAGCTACACGGCCCGTAAGGTTGGCTATCTGGCCATTGAGAAGGGCACAGGACGCGACGGACTGGGCGCGCTCTACACCGTAGGCTCCGCCGAAGCCACCTTCAAGACCGTGGCGGTCACTATCCCCTACGGCGACGACATCAGCCTAACGGACCCCAAGGCATTGGCACAGCTGCAGACCTACAACCATCAGGCTGCCGCCATTATGCGCGTTCCCTCGGCAGGCACCACAGGCTTGGCTGTCCGTATGCAAGTGGATCCCACCGACCCCGACATGGTCCTCAACAACACACGCTCTGCCACCGAGGAAGTGGGCTTTATCATCATCAGCGCAGATCCTGACTTCGACGGCATCAATACGGTTCAGGATTCAGGGCTCAAGGTTCAGGATTCAAGAATCTTCGACCTCAGCGGACGACAGCTCCAAAACAGTCAGCTACGCCAAGGCGTCTATATCATCAACGGACGAAAAGTCATGGTGAAATAAACAAAAGAATCCCCGCCAATCGGTTGGCGGGGATTCTTTTTTACTTGATGATTATAACCTTGTTCCCATTCGGGCTTCCACGACGTTGACAACATAGTCGGCAAGTTTCTCACACTCGTTGATGATATCCATGTAAATAGTACCAACAGCGTAAGTGTATTCGTGGTTGTTGACATCAATGATGTTCTGCTGCTTGAGCTGGTTGCGGTAGTTGTTGATCTCGTGCTCCGTGTTGATGGTGCGGTTGATATCGTAGGCTTCCTTGCGGCCGCTCATCAACTGGTTCATCAGCGTCAGCGAGTTGTCGGTGAGTTCCATCATCTGATGCAGATGAGCGTACTGAGGCTCGTTGAAGTGATCCTCCTTGCCCTGGTACTTGCGGGTGATGGTGCGGGCCATGTTATAGCAGCTGTCACCAATGCTCTCGAGTTCCGAAATCTCACGCAACATTGCACGAATCTTGGCCTTCGTATCATCGGAGAGATGGGCATCGCTGACCTGATCCAGGTAGTTGGCAATCTCCAGCTCCATATTGTCCGAGATGCTCTCATATTTCTCAATGCGCGTGAAGAGCTTGTTGAACTCCGTCTCCTGGTTGTCACGCTTCTTGCCGGTGGCTGTCGCCGAGAGGACAAGGAGCTCGCGAACCATGGAGAACATGCGTTGCATGCGGTCTGAGAATGCCTGTATCTCCTTCTGCGCTTCGAGGACAGAAAGCTCGGGGGTCTTCATGAAACCAGCCGTAATGAAATGCAGGCGGAAGTCCTCCTCATCGTCCACCTTCTTGGACTTGATGACCCAACATACGAAGCGCTCAATCTGAGGAATGAACCAGATGAGAATGAAGGTGTTCACCACATTGAAGGCGGTGTGGAAGGCGGCCAGCACAAACGTCAATTTGGAAGCGTTGGCGATGAAGGCCTCAGCGCCGACGACGTCCTTCTGCATGGCCACGTCATAACCGACCCAGCCACAAACCATATCAATGAACGGACGGAAGACAAAGAGCATCCACAGCACACCGAAGAAGTTGAAGAACATATGCGAGAAGGCGGCGCGGCGGGCCTGCGTGTTGGCTGAGAGGGCGGCTAGGTTAGAGGTGATGGTGGTACCGATGTTCTCACCCATCACCAATGCGATACCCTGATAGATGGGCAGCGCGCCGCTGGAGCACAGGATCATCGTGATGGCCATGACAGCTGCCGACGACTGCACACAGAAGGTGAGGATACCGCCCAAGAGCAGGAAGATGAGCGTTGTGGAGAAGGACGTGGCATCGAAGGAAGAGAAGAACTCCAGCACGGCCTGGTTCTCGCCCAGATGCATCTCCATGCCCGTCATGCGCAGCGTTCCCAAGCCCAGCAACAGGAACGAGAGGCCAAAGAGGAAGTCGCCGATATAGCGATAGCGCTTCTGATAGATAAGGATGATACCAATCAGGAAGGCCGGATACACAGCGCTGGTGATGTCGAAGGACATACCAGCAGACATAATCCACGCCGTAAGCGTCGTTCCGATATTGGCGCCCATAATGACGGAGATGGCCTGCGCCAATGTGAGCAAACCGGCATTCACAAATGACACGGTCATCACCGTGGTGGCGGTGGACGACTGCACGGAGGCGGTGACGAGGGTACCCGTCAGCATACCCGTGAAACGATTGGTAGTCATCGCGCCAAGGACATGGCGCAACTGCGGACCCGCCATCTTCTGCAACGCCTCACTCATGGTCTTCATACCGAACATGAGAAGCGCAAGGGAGCCCAGGAGCTTTAAAAGAATCAGCATAAGTTGTTTGACAATTTACGATTTGGTAAACGTGGAATATCTGCGCAAAATTACGCAAAATATTTCACAGGCAAAGGAAACGGGCGAAAAAACACACTCTTTTTGCCACAATTTACCGAAAAAGAGAAATAATTGGCAAATCATCCGTCGAATACGAGAAATTATTACTACCTTTGCCAACTCAATCATATCAAACACTTAACAAACAACAATGCCCAGCATTAATAAAGTCATTCTCTTAGGCCATGTCGGCAAGGAGCCAGACATCAGATACGTAGATCAAGGCGTGTGCGTGGCGCAAGTGCGACTGGCCACGAGTGAGCGCGGTTACACGCTCGCCAACGGCACACAGGTGCCCGAGCGCACAGAATGGCATAACGTGGTCCTCTGGCGTAAGCTGGCCGAGACCGTGGAGAAATATGTCCACACAGGGGACTTCATCTATGTGGAAGGCAAGATACAAAGCCGCTCCTACGAGGACAAGCAGGGCATTACACGCTATATCACGGAGATATGGGCTGAGGACTTGAAGCTCTTCTCCTCGAAAAAAGACATTCCCGCCACCAATGGATAGTTTCCTATCGGGCATCGCAGCCCTCTTCGACGGCATCACGGCAAGCGCCCCCACCGCAGGGGCGTGGATTGCTTTGGCACTGGCCGCCCTTCTTCTGATCTGTTCCGCCTTTGTCAGCGGCAGCGAGATAGCTTTCTTCTCACTCTCACCTGCCGACAAGGCTGAGTTGGAAGAAGAACACACCACCACCGACCAGCGCATCCTGACACTGCTCGACGACAGCGAGCGTCTGCTGGCGACCATCCTCTGCTCCAATAACTTCGTGAACGTAGCCATCATTATGCTGCTGAACTATTTCTTTCTCGGCGGCACAAGGCCCGTACTCAACTTCGGGGAGAACACCATCATGGAATTCCTGTTCATGAGCGTCCTCCTCACCTTCCTACTCCTGCTCTTCGGCGAGGTGATGCCCAAGATTGCCTCGGCACAGAAGCCGCTGGCCATGGCACGCATCTGTGCACCCGTATATACGGTATTGGTAAAGGTGTGGTGGCCCGTGAGCTGGCTCCTGCTGCAATCCGGCAAGATTGCCACACACATCAAATCCACACAGCAGCTCTCGGTCGATGACCTGGAACAGGCACTGGAACTGACAGACAAGCAGGAGATTGCCGAGGAGCAGCAGATGCTGAAAGGAATCATCCGCTTCGGCGGCGAGATGGCACGTGAGGTGATGACTCCGCGCGTGGACATGGTAGATCTGGACATCAAGACACCCTTCCCCGAGGTCATCAAATGTATTGTGGAGAACAACTACTCCCGTATCCCCGTCTATGCCGACACCGAGGACAACATCAAGGGTATCCTCTACATCAAGGACCTCCTACCCCATCTTGGGAAGACGGCCAACTTCCGCTGGCAGACACTCGTCAGGCCTGCCACCTTTGTGCCTGAAACGAAGATGATCGACGACCTGCTGCGTGACTTCCAGGCGCAGAAGGTGCACATCGCCATCGTGGTGGATGAATTCGGCGGCACCAGTGGCCTCGTGACGATGGAAGATATTATTGAGGAAATTGTCGGTGAGATCAACGATGAGTACGACGAAGACGAACGCGCCTACACGCGTCTCAACCAAAACACCTATGTCTTCGAGGCCAAGACACTGCTCAGCGACTTCCGAAAGATTATGCAACTGCCTGACGACGCCTTCGATGACGTGGCTGCCGACGCGGACACACTGGCGGGCCTGCTCCTTGAAATCAAGGGAGAGTTCCCGCAGGAACACGAGCGCATCACATACAACCGCTTCACGTTCGAGGTAATGGAGATGGACGAGCGCCGCATCGTGAAAATCAAAGTGATTGTCGGAAAGAGCTAAGGAACCAAAGCCAGCAGCCGCTCTATGAGCCGCGGCTTGGCATAGTCATCCAAGTCCGCTTCCTGTACCCAAATATAGCCCTCCGGCAAGGAGGGTTTTTCTGTAACCTCCAGGAAATAGAAATCTGCGTAGAGGATACGATGCGTCAGGACATGCTTTACGTCTTTGGCCAGGAGCTGTCCGTGCAGCCCGGTGGGCAGCACGGACAGCTCCACCGGTTCCCACAGCCCTTGCCAGATATCCCCTGCGGGGCGCCTGCGAATGGCGGTCTCCTGCTTACACCTTATATATATATACGCGAGGCGGCGCTCCTGCACCTTCGTCTTACGCAGCTTCACGGGCAGGTCATCAACGCGCCCTGTGCGCAGCGCCACACAGGTCTCTGCGACAGGGCATGTTAGGCAGGAAGGTCGCTGGGGCGTACACTGAACGGCCCCGAAATCCATCATCGCCTGGTTGAAGGCGGCGGCCTGTCCGAGCGGCAACAGCGCTGTGGCCAGAGCCTGAAACTCGCGCTTACCCTCGGTCGTATTAATAGGCGTCCCCACACCGAAGTGGCGCGCCAGCACACGATAGACATTACCATCGACGGCAGCTGCATTAACATCGAACGCGAAGGACGCCACGGCAGCGGCCGTGTAGTCACCGACACCCTTCAGCGCACGAATGCCCTCCAAAGTCCGGGGGAAACCGCCTGCCGCCACCACCTGCTTGGCTGCCGCGTGGAGGTTACGGGCACGGCTATAGTAGCCGAGGCCCTGCCAGAGGCGCAGCACCTCGTCCTCAGAAGCGGCGGCCAGCGCCTCGACCGTGGGAAAACGCTCCAGGAAACGGTGCCAGTAAGCCTCGCCCTGTTGTACGCGTGTTTGCTGCAAAATTATTTCACTCAGCCAGATAGCATACGCGTCTCGTGTACCACGCCAAGGTAAGTCGCGCCCGTAGGTCCGATACCACGACATTAATGACTGTGTATAATCATGAATCATGGTGCAAATATACCCAGAAACAGCTAAAAAGCTCATAAAAAGAGACTAAAAACACATTTTTTTTCAAAAAAAGGCCGAAACATTTCTGTAACTGATTGAAAATTCCTACCTTTGCAGGCCGAAATGAAAAAAGCAAAAGAAAATATAAATTAAACTTATCATTTTATTCAACAATGACAAAAGCAGATATCGTCGGTTTCATCTCAAAGGAGACAGGCATTGACAAGACAACAGCCCTGACAGTGGTTGAATCATTCATGGAACAGGTGAAAGGCGCTTTGGCCAACGATGAGAATGTGTATCTCCGTGGCTTCGGCAGCTTCATTCTCAAGAAGCGCGCTCAGAAGACAGCCCGCAACATCACCCAGAACACAACGATGATCATCCCCGAGCACAACATCCCGGCTTTCAAGCCCGCAAAGGTGTTCTTCGAGGCTGTAAAGTAAGTTCCTACAAAGCGTTCAGCTTTCACAACAAAACATTTAATTCTAAACTTTAATCCCTACAGCTATGCCAAGCGGAAAGAAGAAAAAAAGACACAAGATGTCCACTCACAAGCGTAAGAAGAGACTGAGAAAGAACAGACATAAGAGCAAATAAACAACGTGCTCTGTTGGACTCTCTGTCAACTCAGACTTCGTGAGTCACAACACAGGAACAAACCGCGTCCGTGCTCTGGGCCGATTTGTTCCTTGTTTTTAAACGATAACGTTAACTATAACGTTAAACCCTAACCCCAAACGAAACACTCATGACCTGTGAAGTTATCGTAGATGTACAACCCAAGAAGATAGCCATTGCCCTCACTGAGGACAAACGACTCGTGGAATACCAGGAGGAGGAACTGCAGGCTCGCTTCAATGTGGGGAACATCTATTATGCGCGCGTCAGAAAGCTCATGCCGGGCCTCAACGCGTGCTTCGTGAACGTAGGCCATGAACGCGACGCCTTTCTCCATTATCAGGATTTAGGCCCACAATTTAATTCATTTACCAAGTACCTCAAGCAAGTAAGCAGCGACAAGAAGAACCTCTTCCCCATCTCCAAGGCTTCCATACAACCCGAGATGCCCAAGGAGGGAAGCGTGCAGAACACCTTACAGCTGGGACAGGAACTGCTGGTGCAAATCGTCAAGGAACCCATCTCCACGAAGGGCCCTCGACTGACCTGCGAAATCACCTTCCCCGGACGTTTTCTCGTGCTCGTGCCCTTCACAGACAAGGTTCATGTCAGCTCCAAGATCAAGTCAAGCGCTGAGCGTGCACGCCTCAAACAACTCATCCAGCAGATCAAGCCCAAGAACTTCGGCGTTATCGTTCGCACTGTAGCCGAAGGCAAGCGCGTGGCAGAGCTGGATTCAGAGCTGATGATCCTCCTGAAGCGATGGGAAGATGCCATCACGCGTGCACAGAAAGCCAAGGAGCTGCCCACGCTTTGCTACGAGGAAACCAGCCGCACGGTAGCACTCCTACGCGACCTCTTCAACCCAACCTACCAAAACATTTACATCAACGATGCCCGTATCTACGACGAAGTCCGCGACTACGTCAAGATTATCGCACCGGAGATGATTGAGATTGTCAAACTCTACAAGGGCAAGTTGCCCATCTTTGACAATTACGATGTCACACGACAGATCAAAACCTCCTTTGGTAAGACAGTCAGCTACAAGCACGGAGCTTATCTCATCATTGAACACACAGAGGCTTTGCACGTCGTGGATGTCAACAGCGGCAACCGCGCCAAGAATGCGGACGGGCAAGAGGCCAATGCACTTGAAGTGAACCTCGGGGCAGCCGACGAACTGGCACGCCAGCTACGCCTCCGTGATATGGGAGGTATCATAGTTGTTGATTTCATCGACATGAACGTCGCTGAAGACCGGCAGAAACTCTATGAGCGCATGGTTGAGAATATGAAACGCGACCGTGCACGCCACAACATCCTGCCGCTCTCGAAGTTCGGACTGATGCAAATCACCCGACAGCGCGTGCGACCCGTTATGGAAGTACGTGTTGATGAGACCTGCCCCACGTGTATGGGCAAGGGAACCATTAAGTCCAGCTTCCTTTTCACGGACGTCCTCGAAGAGAAAATCAGCAAGCTCACCGGCGAACTCGGTATTCGCAACTTCGTGCTCCACGTGCACCCTTACGTCGCGGCCTACATCAATCAAGGCCTGATCTCTATCAAGCGACGCTGGCAAATGAAATACGGTTTTGGTGTTCGCGTTATGCCTAACCAACGCCTCGCCTTCCTGCAATACGAATTCTACTCCGCCGACGGAGAGGAAATCGATATGAGGGACGAGGATGAAATGAGCCACACACATTCATCACCACTAAACAAAGAGGCTGGGTCAGAATAACGACCCAGCCTTTTTGTTTTTCTACAGCTTTACGCTGACCGCCTTACCTGTGTAGGTCACCGTGTGGACGGTGCCGTCGGGCGTGTGGACACGGAACTGGCGCGTGGCCAGCATACCGGGATAGTCACCTGTCCGACGCCCGATGGTCAGCTGGCGACTACGGTCGTTCCATCGCATTGGGATTTCGGTGTATTGTCCCTGCTCATAGCGATAGGAATCTCCTTCATCATCGTAGAGCGTGAACGCGCCGTCAGCGCCTGGATAGACGACCACCTCCAGGTCATCCCATGCTCGCTCTGTAGCCCATTGCACATCGGGACCCAACGGAAGGATACTGCCGGCACGGACATACAGAGGGCTGTGGCCAAGGGGGATGGTGGTGTTCAGCGTCTGACCGCCGCTATAGCGCTGGCCGCTCCAAAAATCATACCAGTCAGCGCCGGCAGGGAGGTAAGCCTCGTAAGATTTCGTCTCCGTCCAGTTGACGGCGGGATAGCCATTGCCATCCTGCGCCTGCTCCTGGCGGTTCCAGCCCGTCATAGCGTCTGTGCGGACAATCTTCTCCTCGGTATAAAGGGGATGAGTGACAGGCACTGCCAGCAGCGAACGACCGAACATGTATTCACTGCCGAGATTCCAGACCTTCTTGTCTTTCGGGAAATCCATCACAAGTGCACGCATAAAGCTGTCATCGTGACGTGACACCTGCCACGATGTGCTGTAGATATACGGCAGGAGGCGGTAGCGGAGGCGCACGGCATCAACCAACGCTTCATAGACAGGCTCGCCGACTTTACCATAGAGGTACAGCTCGCGGGGCACATCAGTACCGTGACTACGCATCATCGGACAGAGGGCGCCAAATTGCATCCAACGTACATAAAGCTCCTGATACTGCGGGTTACGCACCGCTGAATGGTGGCCCATGGTGTTATACGAGCCGGCAAAGAAGCCGCCAATATCTGTATTCACCTGCGGGTTGGCTGTCAGCGTATAGTTCAGGCAGATGGGGATCTGCTTGCGGAAGCTGTCCCAGCTGCTGCCGATATCACCGCTCCAGGTGTTGGCACCCGTGCGTTGCTGGCCGGCAAAATAAGAACGGGTAAGGATAAAGACGCGCTTGTCATCGGAGGCGGCACGCTGATGGTCATGAACGCCCTCCACACAGGCCAGAGGGAAGATATTACGCACAGAACGGTAAGAGGCCGTGCCGCCTCCCACGGGAATGACCTCATCGAGGTCACTCTCCTGATACGAGAGATGGTCGGGGTCGGTAGAGTCCATCCACCAGGCGTCAATACCCATTTTATGCAGGCGCGTGAGATTCTCCCAATAGATGTCGCGAGCCTCAGCGGTGAAAGGATTGTAGCAGCGGACACCGCTGGGATAGTCCATGCGCGGCGGCCACATTGGCAGACCGCTCTGCGGCCATGTCTGGAAATGCATCAGCAGACCTTTCTCGTCCATCTGGCGATAGCCCTTCGTGTTGGGGCCGAAGCTCTGCCAGATGCTAATGCTCATGTGAGCGTGATGCTTGTTGTGCACCTCGTCGATCATCTGCTGTGCCTGCTGGAAGTCCTCGTTCAGGAACTCCATCGCATTCCAGTTGTAGTTGCTGCCCCAGTACTGCCAGTCCTGGATAATACCGTCAAGCGGGATTTGCTGCTCACGATAGCGGCGCACAACGCCGAAAAGCTCATTCTGGCTTCTGTAGCGCTCACGGCTCTGATGGAAGCCGTAAGTCCACAGCGGAAGCATGGGAGCACGACCTGTGAGGTGGCGCAACTCACGAATGACCCCGTCCGCCGTGCCGCCATATACGAAGTAGTAATCCACGCCCTCGCCCACCTGCGACTCCAGCGTAAGGCCCTCGCGACTGTCCAACTGCGTTGGCGAGTAGTTATCCCAGAAGATACCATAACCCTTCACACTCTGGAATACATTGGCGAAATCCTCGAGGTTCGACTGCACCATCAACCTGTTCTCGCCGCGCTGACTCATCTTTCCATTCTGCAGGAGGCCAACACCATAGAGGGGCTCGTCTGCCTCCAATGCCCACGACTGTGACACACGGTAGTGGCCGCGGTCCGGACCTTCCGTGATGGGCGTGAGGCGATGCTCACCCTCACTCACGAGCGGCGTTCCCTTGGCATCGGAAAAAGAAACTTGACCCGTAGCGGTGTTCACGCTCACGCGCAAGGAAGAGCTGGCATAGGTAATGACATTGTCCTTCACCTGTTTCTTCACCTTGACAGCCTCCGGCTGCGCCGTAACCACATAGTTATGGCGGCGCACAGGCTGCTGACCATCGGGCCCCTTCTGAACGCGAACGGTCTGAGGCGTGTAAAACGTAATCGTTTGTGCTGTAGCTGATTGCACAAATAGCATTAGCAGAGAGAGAAAGGCTCCCTTCATCAGGATTCGTGTTTGCATAATAGGTGTTATTTCTGTTTTTGTTGTAACAATCCGCACAAAAGTACAGCAAAAACACGACTGCAACAAACTTTTAAAGTGAAAAAATGTTTCTTTGACCATCGGTTCATATTTTTTGCTTACCTTTGCTACCGCATTCAAGATATTCACACACATCTATGAAGAAATACATCCTTGACCTCGTCGTGCAACGCACCAGCGCGCCACGCCCTGGCTATGTTCTCTTGCAGCTCACGGATCCCGCCGGCCCGTTGCCGGCAATGGTGCCCGGGCAGTTTGTGGAAGTGCGCGTGGATGGCTCCCCGGAGACCTTCCTGCGCCGCCCCATCAGCATTAACCTCGTGGATCGCGAAACCAACGAGCTGTGGCTCCTGATTCATGTCGTAGGTGCCGGCACAAGAGCGCTGGCGGAGCTAAAGGCAGGCGACGCCGTGAACCTGGTACTGCCGCTGGGCAACGGCTTCACACTCTCGCCCACGCCCCGTACCCCGCTCCTCATCGGCGGCGGTGTAGGCACAGCACCCCTGCTCTACCTGGGGCAGGAACTGAAGCGCCAAGGCACAAAGCCCACCTTTTTATTAGGAGCGCGCACGCGCGAAGACCTGATGCAAGTGGAGCGCTTCCGCGAGACGGGCGAGGTGTATATCACCACCGAGGACGGCAGTCTCGGCGAACGCGGCTTCGTCACACAGCATTCGCTATGGAACGGAACCGCCGCCTACGATTATATCTACACCTGCGGTCCGAAGCCCATGATGGTAGCTGTAGCACGGCTGGCACGCGAGAAAGGTATCTCTTGCGAGGCATCGCTGGAGAACCTGATGGCCTGCGGCCTCGGCGCCTGCCTCTGCTGCGTGGAAGACACCACGGAGGGGCACGTCTGTGTCTGCAAGGAAGGCCCTGTGTTTAACATCGAAAAACTGAAATGGTAAGACTCACCCCCTACCCCCTCTCTTTCAAAGAGGGGGGATAGTATAAAAGGAATTAAAATTGAATAACATGACAACGAGCAACAACAATATAACATCGCGCCAGCCTTCCCCCTCTTTGCAAGAGAGGGGGTTAGGGGGTGAGTCCGTAAACATCGGAGGTCTCACCTTGAAGAACCCCGTGATGACCGCTTCCGGCACCTTCGGCTACGGGCTGGAGTTTGCCGACTTTATCGATCTCAACCGCCTTGGAGGCATTATTGTCAAGGGAACCACGCTGGAGCCGCGACAGGGTAATCCCTACCCCCGCATGGCAGAGACGCCACAGGGGATGCTCAACTGCGTAGGCTTGCAAAACAAAGGTGTCGATTACTTCTGCCAGCATATTTACCCCGAGGTACGTAAAATCAACACCGCCGTGCTCGTCAACGTCAGCGGACACAGCATAGAGACCTATGTGGAATGTGCCCGTCGCATCGCAGCGCTTGAGGATATTCCCGCCATCGAACTCAACATTTCGTGCCCCAACGTCAAGCAAGGCGGTATGGCCTTCGGCGTGACCTGCGAGGGTGCCGCCAGCGTTGTCAAAGCCGTGCGCGCAGTCTATCCAAAGACCTTAATTGTAAAGCTCTCGCCCAACGTGACCAACATTGCTGACATTGCACGCGCAGTGGAAGCTGAAGGCGCTGACGCCGTATCCCTCATCAACACGCTCATGGGCATGGCCATCGATGCCGAACGGCGCCGGCCCGTCCTCAGCATTGGCACAGGCGGACTCTCGGGACCTGCTGTGAAGCCTGTGGCGCTGCGCATGGTATGGCAGGTCTATGACGCCGTGAAGATCCCCATCGTGGGCCTCGGCGGTATCATGAATGCCACAGACGCCATTGAATTCATGCTCGCAGGCGCCAGCGCCGTGGAAATCGGCACGGCCAACTTCATTGACCCCGCCGTGACCATGAAAGTCATCGATGGCATCAACGACTACCTCACGCGTCACCACTTCAGCAGTGTCCGCGATATCATCGGGGCCGCACATCAGCAAGATTAAGGCTTAAATGATAGGTACTAAAAAGGGAGCTCATGCCCTCACGGGTGGGAGCTCCCTTTTTTGGCCGCTAGTAGAAAATAAGGAGTAGAAAAGAGAGAGGTTGCGGCCAGCTTTCTTGGGTAAAAGTGAAATATGAATATTTTTTGAAGAAGAAATCTTTGTTAATCCTTGCGAGCAGAGAAGGTCTCGAAGGTTCCATCGTCATAGAAAACGTGGATTTCAGTAATCCGGCGCTGCGGTTTGTCAATATATTTCACAATCTCACGTACTGTCACAACGCCTTCTGGAGCCTTGCCTGCAGTACTATGGGAAGGTGATTGATCATCACCGCTGGGCTTGTTGGCAGCTTCTGTTGGACGAACGCCTTCGTCCTGCTGCGTTTTGTCTTGTGTCTGGGGTGCCTCCTTATCAGGAGTGCTCTCCATGTCACCCTCGCCAAACATCAACCAGGTGATGCTGATCTCAGGGAACCGACGGTGTATAGCCTGAACAGTGTTGGTCGTTGGAGAGGTGTGCCCGTTGAAGATGCTGGAGAGGGAGGAGGGCGAAATTCCGAGTGCAGCTGCAAAGTCTCGTTGAGTCATTTTGTGGCTCTGCATGATCTCCAAAATACGTTCCTTCATCGTTGAATTATCTTCTTTAGGCGGCCTCTAAATGTTGGCCATATCGGTTTGACGCTGCAAAGGTAAGGAAAAAGTATTCATATCTCCAAATTTATAAGACAAAATTTTTAAAATTCGTGTTTTTAATGCATTTCGATAAGTAAATCCATAACCATAAACTACACAAATACAAATATTCGGATTTACAAATGTAAATATGATAGGACGTATTACTGCACACTTAAAGAAATTGGTTGGATCAAAATTCCGTAATAATTGGCTATCAATTAAATAAAATACATAGAACTGTCCTATTTCATTCCCGAAAGGCGAATAATCAAGAATATTTACATTGCAAAGCCTGATATAATATCATATTCAATGGTATTATATTGATATTTAACCGTATAAAAGTGCATACCTTATTCGCATATTCAAACATTTATGCTTTCAAACAACGAAATTCAACATTTCGAATTGTAAATTTGCGGATTTTAAACCCGTGTTCGCAGATTCGAATATTGGCAAATTCAGGCTTTAAAATTCAGTTTTATAAATCAAATCTTTGAATGCATTCTGCTTCTTAAACGCAAAGAATTGTAAACCCGAACCAAGTTGGCGCGAGATTTTCATGCTTAAGTCATAACTTGGAAAGCGGACACGGACTTGTTTTCGTGCGATTCTCAGCGCACAAAAATAGCCCCTATCTCACTTGAATCAAGCTCGTTAGAGGCTAAAAATTCTGTTTAGCAGAATTCCTAGAATAGATAAAAATCAGTGCAGAATTTGATAAACCAGCTCCTTGAGGAGGTCTCCATCCGATGTTTTTTGCCCTCCTACTCCCTTCGAAGCACCATCTGTTCGACGTATTTCACCTATAATATTGAAAACTTTTGTCGCAGTATAAAGTCGCATGGCCGGAAGAATGTTCTTGCGAACCTGCCAGGTAGTCTGTCCCAACCAGTCAGCAATACCCTGTTCGGTCTTCACCGGAGAGTAATAAGCCAGCATCAGATCAGAGTAGAATTTGAAGATGGTGGAGAGTGTAGGCTGCAAAGCGAAGTTCTTAGGATTACTGTCAAAATATTTCACTATTTTGTTTGCCTTCACCACATCTTTCATCGACAAGGCTGTCGTCAGCTCGAAGGAATTGTACTCCTTGCTGATGCCGATATTATCCTGGATGGCTTGCGCATCGATGCGATGCCCCTCGCCCACCGCTACGATGAGCTTATCCAACTCGCCCGCAAGGCGGCTGAGATCCGCGCCTACGTGTTCACAAAGTATCAAGCACGCGTCTGGCGCAATCTCAACGCCCTTTCTTTTCACGTAACTACTCACAAAACCAGGCAGTTCGCGGTCATAAAGTTTGTTGGATTCGAAGACGATTCCAGCCTTGCGAATGTCCTTTGCCATGTTTGTACGGCCGTCAAGGGTGCCATTTTTGTGACAGAGCACGAGAACGGTCGTTGGCATGGGTTTCTGGGCATAAAACGCTAACACCTCCTTATGCGGCAGGCTCTGTGCCTCACGCACGACGACCACCTGTCGCTCCGCCATCATCGGGTAGCGCTTGGCAGCGTTGATGACCTCCTCGCCCGTTGTTTGGGGGCCATAAAGGATGGTGAGGTTGAAGTCGCGCTCGTCCTCTGTGAGGGCCTGCGCCACGATATAATCGGAGAGGAGGTCGATATAATAAGGCTCCTCGCCCATGAGATAGTAAATGGGCTTAAAATCGCCAGCGCGCACTTGCTGAACGATTTCCTCGTAGGTGATGCCTCCAGCCTTCTTTGCCATAAGCTTAAACGGTCAACATTCAACGCGTCCTCACCATTTCAGGTGTTTGACGGTCTTATCCTTGCTCATGATCTTCTGCAGCGACAGAATGCCGATATGCACGTGGTCTTGAACGTAGTTCGTAGTGACTTTCTTGTCGCTCTCCGCCGTCTTCACACCCTCCGGGGTCATCGGGTTGTCCGATACCAGCAGCAGAGCGCCGGTGGGAATATGATTCGCAAAGCCGGTGGTGAAGAGCGTGGCGGTCTCCATATCCACTGCCATCGCACGCGTCCGCAGGAGATACTCCTTGAAGGTCTCGTCGTGCTCCCAGATGCGGCGGTTGGTGGTATAGACCGTGCCTGTCCAGTAGTCGTGACCCGCATCGCGAATCGAGGAGCTGACGGCACGCTGCAGCATGAACGCAGGCAGCGCCGGCACCTCGGGCGGATAGTAGTCGTTCGACGTACCCTCGCCCCTGATCGCCGCCAGCGGCAAGATAAGGTCGCCCATCTGCACCTTGGCAGGAATAGCACCGCATTTACCCAGGAACAGGCAAGCACGCGGTTTGATAGCGCTCAGCAAGTCCATGATGATGGCTGCGTTGGGCGAACCCATACCGAAGTTGATGATGGTGATACCGCCTGCGATGGCCACACGCATATTGGCGTCATAGGGTGGTGCCTCGATGCCGAAATGCTCACAGAACAAATCTACATAGTTGTTGAAGTTGGTCAGGAGCACCAAATCCGTGAAGTCTTCAAGCGGGTGCTTCGTATAGCGTGGAAGCCAGTTTTCCACGATTTCTTGCTTTGTTTTCATACTTCTTTTTGGTTATTTGGTTGCAAAGATAGGGGATTTTTTCGAATTATCGGTCTGCGACGGCAGATATTTCGAATATTATCCCTAAATTTGCATCGTGAAAGACGAAGCAGCTCTCTCCTACCCGCCCCTGAACCTGCCTGCGGCCGACTTACGCATTGAGTCGGGCGACAGCGGCTACACGGTCTTCGACCCGCTGCGGCGCCGCCGTGTGCGTCTGACGCCGGAGGAATGGGTGCGCCAACATTTCACGGCGTATCTGATTCAGCACAAGGGCTATCCTGCAGGGCTGCTGGGCAACGAGGTGTCGCTGACGCTGAACGGCATGACACGTCGCTGCGACACGGTGCTCTATGGTCTGGACCGCCGACCACAGATGATTATCGAGTATAAGGCTCCGACGGTGGCGCTGACGCAGAAGGTATTTGATCAAGTGTGGCGCTACAACACGGTGCTGCGCGTGGAATGGCTCATTGTCAGCAACGGTCTCCACCACATCGTCTGTCACTTGAACAGAGAAAAGAACACCTACGAATTCCTCCCCGACATTCCGTCTTACGAGACATTGGAAGACTGACCTCCTCTCCTTTCCGACTTATGAAAGCTGCGGGCCACGACCATGCTGAAAGCATGAGAATCTTTCAAATTCTATTAGACTTCGGTTGTCTAAGAAAGGTTGAATTCGTTTATAAGAAAGGCTTTGATAATCTGCTCTTGCCCGCATTGTCTTAGATATCGAGGATGGTAGCATCTATAAGCTCTTGGCATAGACTGATTATTAAAGATGATTTCGTCAAACCTCTTGATATTACCTATCGGTCGGGTCTTAAAATCTCCTATAGTTTTTCTAATCCTCCAGTCATAATGCGGACCAGTAAGAAAGAGTATAATATCAGGCTTTAATATGTCCAGTTCTTCACTGATAACGGGAAAGTATTTCAATGTCAGTTCGTTAATTGTGTCGTCACATCCCGGGCCATGCTTCTTACCAATCTTGACGATATTGTTGCAAACAAAGCCAACATCAGGACAAGCCCTCTTTAAAGAGTGTATGAATTGCCAATATGGAGAATTGTTTCCTTTCCCATTTACAAAGCCCGCGTAAATACCTAATATGGCATCCATTGTTGCTTTGTCCGGACAGTCATCAAATTCATTTCCCCAACCTTGGGTCTCTTGGCCGCATATCATGACCTTCTTTAACTTTTCCTTATAGTCCGACGGCTCAACGATGAGAAAAGGATTTGCGGCCTCAATATTAGGATTATTCCTGATATTAGAGACATAGGTATCCCAATATTTCTTGTAAACATCTTTAAGTGTACTCATGATGATGCTCGTTTTACAATATCTCTCTTGCAATCCACGCACAAGCTTCAGCGTCCGCCAGCGCATGGTGATGGTTCTCTAAACAGTAACCACATTCAGCAGCAACAGTGTGCAGCTGGTGGTTGGGTAGATGGCGGAACTTGCGACGGGAGGCGGCCAGCGTGTCGTAAAACTCATAGTCAGGATAGTCCATCTGATAGACGTGGAAAGCTGCTTTCAGACAGCCCTCGTCAAATGGCTTGTTGTGAGCCACCAATGGAAGACCTTCTATCAGAGGTTCTATCTGCGCCCAGACTTTTGGGAACACAGGGGCATCATCTGTATCTTCGTGACAGAGTCCATGAACCTGCGAGCACCAATAGTTATAATAGTTCGGCTCCGGCTGGATGAGCGAGTAGAACGAATCTACTATCTCGCCATTGCGAACAATGACGATTCCTACAGAGCATACGCTGCTACGCTCATTGTTGGCCGTCTCAAAATCTATGGCTGCAAAATCTCGCATACAGTGTACTTTTCCTCTGTCGTTGTCCATGTTTCATGATTTTGCTGCAAAGAAAGCAAGGAGGTATGCCAATCTGTGGCAGAGGTCTGAAAAAAAAGCAAATTTACAGGGGGAACCAGACGAAGGCAGCGGCATCCCAGAGGGCGTGGCTGATGACGATGGCGGGAAGCTGCCGAGGCATCAGGCGATAGAGGCCACCCCAGGCGAGGCCGCATACGAGAGCAGCCATGATGAGCATGAAGTTTCCTGAGGGCAGGTGCACGAGGGTGTAGGCTGCAGTGGCGAGGATGTAAGCCCAGTTCTTGGCCTTGCGCGCCGCAAGGGCCTTCGGCATCCGGCGATAGCGCCGCATCATATACCACACCAACGACTGCTGTACATAGCCGCGCCAAAAGAGCTCTTCGGCAGGACCGATGATGAAGAGCAGCAACAGCGACAGCAGCCACGGGGCATTGCCAGTCTTCATGCCGTAGATGAGATCGACCTGCGGACGCGCAAAGTCGAACATCCACTGCGACAGCTTATCCCCCACCCAGAACACACACCACAGCAACGCAGCGATGCCAGCACCCAGGACTGCCGTGAGGCACCAGTCACGTACACTCATGCGAGGCCAGCGCAGACCACCGAAGAGCCACGCAAGCGCTGTGAGGATGAGCGCAGAAGCGGTCATCGCATACCAGAAATTGAAATACGATGCCGTCCATGGCGAGAACATCAGGAACCACAACGTGGCGGCAACAAGGAGGGAAGAGAGAATACGGGGCACGGGGGAGGGAGGGGTTATGGTTAAGGGTTGAGGGTTTATGGGTGAGGGGTGAGGGTTTATGGGTGAGGGGTGGGGGTTTATGGGTGAGGGGTGAGGGAGGAGGGGTCATAGAAAACGGCTGAGGAGGAGGCCGATGATGAGGAGGAGGCTGAAGAGGAGCTGCAGCTGGGCGGTCTTCTCATCGAGATTGGCATAGGACTCCTTGCCACCTTGTTTGTAGGCCAGAATCGTGCGGGCGTTCTTGACGGCTACGGGCATGGCCAGGAAGGCGATGCCGAGCCACCAGGGCTCCACACGCACAATCATCAGCCCCACAAGCCACAGGAAGGGCACCAGGACCTCGGCGGCATAGAGCCACACGCCGAACTGGCGACCTGTGAGCATGGGGAAGGTGGAGATGCCGGCACGGCTGTCGGTCTCGATGTCGCGAACGTTGTTGGCATGGAGGATGGCCACCGTGATGAGGCCCACGGGCACGGCCAGCCACAGCACAGGCCAGTGTATAGCGCCGGAGACGATAAACGAGGTTCCCGTCATGGGCAGCACTGAGTAGCACAGGATGATGACGAGGTCGCCCAGCGCATGGTATTTCAGATGGGGATAGAGCAGCGACAGAGCGATGCCGGCGATGCCGATGTACAACAGTGGCAGACCCGTGAGGGCCACGAGGGCGAGACCGCCGGCCACGGCGATAATGTTGAGGGTGATGGAGAGGCGCTTGAACTCCTGTGGCGTGAAATCGCCGTTGACAAGCAACTGCACACCGAAGGTGTCCTTGGCATCGACACCGCTGCGGTAGTCTGCAATATCGCTCCAGACATTGCCGGCAGCGTGCACGAAGATGATGTTCACGAGCGCCCACAGCGCCAGCCAGCCGTTGAAGGCTGTGCCCTGTGCCCAGCACCACGCAATAGTGACGAGCACGGGCATCGCAGATGCGGGAAACGACCACGGGCGTGTGACCACCACCCAATCCTTAAAAGAATGTTTCATATCCTTTGTCTTTGGAATTTCGCGACAAAGGTACACAAAAGTTTTCAGAAACAGCAAGAAATCTGTTCAGAAATGCAGCCCAGTGCCCAAACCAATGACATCGGCGACACTGCGGAGCCCCTTCTATTCGAAGGTGCGCAGGGCGGCTTCCATCTGCCGCATGAGGTTGCGCTTGGGCGAATGGGGCGAGTAGATGAAGCCCTCGGTGACGAGGACGCGGCGGGCGGCAGTATCGATGCGCTCCAGCGCCACGAAGGCACCGCCCAGCGCAGCGCCACGCATCTCCCACAGGCCGTGGACCTCATGAACGCTGGCACCGCCAATCGTGCGCATACGCGACATAATAAGAGGTACGCGCGCGAGGGAGTCATCGTGAGAGGTCACCGTGGCCGTCTGCATCCACTGTCCCGCCTGTGCGCCGGGGATATTGACGCGCATGACGCTGTCGCGCATGGCTACATACTGCTCGGAGGTGAGCGGACGGCCGTCCCAGGCATAGCTGTAGAAGACGAAGTTCTGGTCGGCGTCGTTGAGGTTCGTGCCCGTCCACAGGAAATCCTGACCCACCTTGGCGGCGTGCAGGCCATCGGGGACGCAGATGCGGTGGCCAAAGCGCTGCAGGCTGTCGGCCGTCATGCGGCTGTATTTCCTGCGCAGGCGCGCAGCCTCCACCTCCAGCTCACTGTCCACAAACAGGTCTGTCAGGCGCTGACGCTGTTCACCGATGAAGGTAGCCAGCTCCTGTGCATTGCGCGCCGCGACTTTCACCTCAATCTGCGGGCGTGCCATCACATTGCGGGCCACGCCCAGGACGGGTTTCTCAGCATCCGGCTCCACACTCACCAGCAGGCGGTTGCGCATCGTTCGCCACGCCGTCAGGTTTGCCTCGCCATAGACGACATCTACGCGAAACAGCGGCTCATGCTGATTGAGCACAGGCGTGGAAGCCTTCAGCACCGCCTCCAGCGTGTCCTTCAGCGCCCCCTGGTAGAGCGACTGCGGAATGATCAGCGCCACCTCATAGGGCAGTCCGCGCGACGACGGCAGCTGCGGCGCCCGCTCACCTTTCGGCGAGCAGCCCGTCAGCACCAACGCTGCACTAACTATGAGTATGACTCTTCTCATTTTCAATTTTCAATTCTCAAATTATCCCCCTTGGGGGATTATAGGGGGCCTTAATTGTTAATAAGATGTACGTCGCGTTGCGGGAAGGGAATCTCGATATGGTAATGATTGAGCGCCTCGTAGATAATCTCCTTAGCCTCAGCAGCCAGCGTGTACTTCTCCTCAACGAGCACCCAGATGCAGACCGTGAGATCCACGGAGCTGTCGCCGAAATCCGAGAAGAGGACAGAGATGTCACGTGCCGGGTCTGCGATGTACTCGCCGGCGGCATTCGTCTCCTGCAGCACCGGCTTCAGCGCCTCGATCAGGATCGTGCGAACCTCGTGGACATTGGTGCCGTAGGCCACGCCTACGGGCAGCTTCAGCAGCTCGTAGTTGTAGTTGCGTGTCATGTTCTTGAAGTTCTTGCTGAAAAGCGTCTTGTTGAGGAAGGCGATGACACAGCCGTCGTTGGTGATGATCTGCGTGCTTTGGTAGCTGATGCTCTCCACCTTGCCGCGAATGCCGTCGCACTCGATGAAGTCGCCCACGCGCAGGCGGCCGGCCATCAGCGAGAGGCCGTAGAAGAAGTTCTCGATGAGGTCCTGCATAGCGAAACCGAGACCTGTGGCGAGGCCTGCCGTGACGATGGAGATGCCGCTCTTAGGCACATTCAGGATAACCAGCGTGATGATGAAGTAGAGGCCCCAGATGAGGATGGCAATGACGTTGCGCGCCAGCGTCGTGTTCAGCGACTCGTCGGAACTCGTCTGCAGACGGAAATAGACATAGAAGCTGCGGACAGCATAGTTCAGATAACGGAACACAAACCACAGGGCGGCCACGAGACACAGCTTGAAGAGCGACACCTGAATCAGATCCGGCACATTGATGAAATTCGTGAAAAAGACCTTATGGCAGATACTCGTCATCTCAAAGATCTCTGCCGCCCAGTAGAAGCTCACGAGAACGGACACCACGGCCATGATGGGCACGAGGGTGAGCTTCACGAAATCGTAAAACCACGTAGTGGTGATAAACTGCCCACGGCGCATCTGGCGGAAGATGGGCGCAGCCTGCTCGGAGACGTCCTCGTCCTGGTCCATCTTCTCGCGCAACTCCGGACAGAGGCGCCGCAGCATAAAGCGGTTCTCGTAGCCCTCCATCAGGTCATAGATGCAGGTGATGGTCATCACAGCCGCCAGCTGGAACGTCCACCACACCAGAATCTGCACAGCCAGGAGCGTGTAGCCAATCCATGTGGCGATACAGGAGACGACCATCACGATGGAGGTGAGGTGGCAGCTGACGACATCAAGCATCGGCAACCCCTCCTTATGACGGCGCACGGCCAGCAGTTGCCATACCGTGAAGGCCAACAGCAGCGGCGGCAGGATGAGGTTGAGGAGGCTATTGGTGATGAGTACGATGCGGAACATAATCACCACCGATGCCAAGATAATCAAGGGCATATAGATCTTCGGCGCGTGGCGCAACTGCTCGCCCTTCAGGCGAATATACAGCGACAGGAAGATGACCTCCAGCAGCCATGCCATCGTGATGATCAGTGAGGTACTCATCTGTATGAAGTTCCTGTCCACCAGCGAGCGCACAATCATCACGATGACAGCAAACAGCGCCACGCCAATGACATTCGTCAGCATCTGCCGCTTCAGGCGGAAGTTCTCGCTGCGCCAACGGCGCGGCAGCAGCCAGCGCAGCACCACGTAGGTGATGCCCAGCGACAGCGTGAGGTAGAAGATCACGAAGATACTGATGAACAGTACCGGCACACCGCGCCACTCCGAGTAGTTGTGCTCGCGGTCGCGGAAGGGAGCATATTTCTTCGATGCCGACTGCTTCGCCAGATTCACGTACATCGGCAGATTCGCCAGGATGCTGAAATAGTTGGAGCCGCCGTTCTTGAAGATATTCTCCTGCAACAGCCTGTAGCGCGACTGCGCAAAGGCATTCAGCTGCGCCACCTTCTCCTTGACACTGTCGTAATAGGAGCTCTCCGCCGCCATCGTCTCCAGGAACTTCTGCATATTGTCACGCAGCGTCTCAGCATACTTCAGACACTCGCGACGGTCCTTCAGCTGCTGGCCGGAGAGGAACAAAGGCTCGTGCACGTCCTCGTCGTCCATCGCCTCGCCCAGCGGACGCGGAGGCATCGCGCTGGCCGCTTCGGGGTCAATCGTGGACATCGTGGACTCCAGCGAATCAATGGCATTCAGCACCTTCACATCGCTCTCCGTGAGCGCATCCTCATTGCCGCGCTCCACAGGAGGCATGCTCTTCAGCGCCACGATGAGCGAGTCGTAGCGCTCAATCTCGTTGCGCATGCGCGTCATCATCTTATCGTAGGGCAGCTTGCCGTTGCGCTGGTTGTCCAGCTGCCGATAGAGGTTCACCGCCTGCTGGCACGCATAAGCCATGTCAAACGTGTTGTCCATCGACTGCGAGTAGAGCATCAGCCCTATCTGCTCGCACTGGTTCATGAACCACACCAGCTGCTGGTGCTGTGCAGCGCCCTGCTGCTCATAGCGAGCCATGAACATCTGCTGCTTCTGATAATCAGCAGCTAACTCCTCGCGCAGTACGCCCAGCGTGCGCGCCAGGTCACGCTCCTTCAGCACCGCCTGTGCAGGCACAACAGCCATCACCAGCGCCACTAACACTACGGCCCTGCGATACAGCCTATATAAACAATGTCCCATTTCGCTTCCTATTTAGCTTCCAGTTTAACTTCCTATTTAACTTCCATTTTAACTCCCTTTTTACTCCCCTCTTAAAACTCCCTTATCTCGAAAAACAAACCCCTGCAACTCTGTAAATTGCAGGGATTTCCTCTTCGGGTGACTAGTGGGACTCGAACCCACGACATTCAGAACCACAATCTGACGCTCTAACCAACTGAACTATAGTCACCATGTTGGAGCTGCGCTCCGGCCTTATCGGCTTTTGCGGGTGCAAAGGTAGCTCTTTCTCGCGAAACCGCCAAACTTTCTTCCCACTTTTTTCATTTTCACCCCCTCCCGCCCCACTTTTTCCTATTTGTCAATCGTCAGATGCCTCTAAGCAAAACGTTAAAGAATGCCAAAAGCAAGCCACAAATTTGTTTTATTACAACTATAATTATTACATTTGCAATAAAATACTAAGACATCCATGATAGAGCCAACCGTCAACAACCCATTTATTGTGGGTAAATACTTGTCAGACAAATACTTCTGCGACAGACGTGAAGAGACCGACTTCCTAAGGAAACAAGTCCTCAACGGAAGGGATATTGCGCTGATTTCCCCTCGGCGCATAGGAAAATCTGGCCTCATTCAGCATTTCTTTCATCAAGAAGACATCAACGAACAGTTCCATGTCTTCTATATAGATATCTATGCAACGACATCTTTGACTGAGTTCGTATATTCGCTTGGGAAGGGAATATACGAACAGCTGAAACCACAAACTACTGTTTGGAAAGAACGATTCTTTCAAATCATATCATCCTTTCGTGTCGGTTTTAAGTTAGATCCAATGACAGGAGCCCCGTCCTTTGATTTGGGGTTAGGTGACATTCAGACTCCCCAGGCCTCTCTGGATGAGATCTTCGACTATATTGAAATAGCTGATAAGCCCTGTATCATTGCCATTGACGAATTTCAGCAAATCGGCGAATACCCGGAAAAGAACGTGGAAGCGCTGCTACGCACAAAAATCCAGCAATGCCATCGTGCACAGTTTATTTTTGCAGGAAGCAAGCGGCATTTAATGAGCAATATGTTGACCTCTCCCTCCAAACCTTTCTACCAAAGTGCCATTAGCATGGGACTGGAGCCCATATCAACGGATATTTACGCAGATTTCGCCACAAAACTATTTGAGGAACGTGACAAGCACATTGAACGCGAAGCGATTGCCACCGTATGGAACATGTTTAATGGATACACCTGGTTTGTCCAAATGATGATGAATGAGCTGTTTGCATTGACAATGCCCCATGAGACATGCATGCCAGGCCGAATAGAAGAGGCACGACGAAATGTCATCCTCGCACAGGAAAACACTTACAAAGACCTGCTGTCCAAGCTTCCTCCCCGCCAGAAAACAGTACTTCAGGCGATAGCGAAGGAAAGAATCGCTCAAAACATCACCTCGTCCAAATTCATTAAGAAATACAACCTCAGCTCTGCAAGTTCTGTTCAATCCGCTGTCAAGTTGTTATTGAAAAATGACTTAATCACTCATACCGACCAAGGCTACCGCCTCTATGATTTCTTCCTGTCCGATTGGCTCGCTACTGTGTATTAGTCACGCACCGCGGTCTTCCATCGTGTCCCACACATGGGACACGCAATAAGGACGCGTCCCTCGGGCCTTTACGACGCGTCGTGATGGCCGTTGCGACGCGTCCCTCAGAAAAAAGTTTTGCCGAAAACCCTATGAGCCCTACGCGCAGAGAGTATAGAGGGTACGCGCAGAGAGTATAATTACACATTTTACTCTATTTATGGGGGCTAAAGAGATAAATATAATTAAAACTGATTCAACTCACGCAAAAATATTTGCATGAGTTGTTATTGTTTTGTATGTTTGCGGCAGATTTAATAGATACTGACGCAAAAATATTTGCATGAGTTATGATTATAGACAGTTTTATCATTGAGGGATTTTCCAACATTGAGCATATACGTTTAGATGTAGGAGAGATAAACGCCCTCATCGCCCCTAACGGTTATGGCAAGAGTAACGTTCTCAGTGCCATCAGTTTTGGTTTGATGTATCTGAATGCCAATGAAGAAACAAAAGGCCAGATGCTTCGAAGCCGCTTTCTCCCCATTAATGTGGCGTAGTCATGTCATAACGAATCCCTGGGTATCATAATGGTTTTACAAACAACCGAATAAAACGCCCACAAGAGGGAACGCTTAGGGGAGTATAGAGCCCCCTCCCCGAACCCTGCAGGGTTTTCGCGAAAAGGGTGCAGGGTTTTGGCCAAAACCCTGCACCCTTCGGACAGCCCCCCTGTGGGGATGACTTTTGAGAGCTACAGTGTAAGCACAGCAGGTTGCATCGCATGATGCAGCAGGCTGGATAAGAATTCGTGCGATGTGCGCACTTTTTTTGTTAAGAAATATTTATTTTACGAGGACTTTCTCACTCTTGCCATTGTGTCGACGGATGATCACGCCGCGTTGCAGGCGGTTGATGCGTTGACCACTTAGATTGTAGAGATTGGCGTCATCAACGGCTGGTTGCTTGGATGAAAGCGTCTCAATAGCGTCATACAGCGGCTGAGCTTCTTCCACGCGGAAGGTGGAGCCGTCGTCGGTGGTGCTGCCAGCGCTGTCCCAGAACTTCAGAGGGCCGCTGTTGCCGCCGAACTGGTTGATGCAGTTGTAGGACGTGCCCGTCTCGCGCAGCACAAAGCCGTCGGCGTTGGGCAGGAGGTCCCACGCGTAGTCGCCTGCGCGCATCACAGCGTTGTCGCCGTCCTTGGCCAGCGTCTCCGTGAAGCCCGTCGAGCGGTTATACAACTTCACGTGGTAGGGGTTGCCGCCGAAAGCCCAGTGGTAAGCCTCTGTCTTCAGCAAGTCTCCAGCGTCTGCCTTCGGATAGTAAGGTTCGCTTTCCTGCTTGCCCACATAGTAATTGCCGCGGATGGTCATGTTGTACCACTTGGCGCTGGCCAAATTCTTTGAGAACTGGAAGGGGCCGTTCCATATAGCTGTATATTGGACTGTCACATCTTGGGTCACCTTTGACGGATGCGTACCATATTTAGTAAGGGTCATATAGCTGTTCGTCAGCGAGGCGGGCGTGGCGGGCAGAGCATCGCCGATGGTCACTTCTTTCGTGGCCGTGGCCACTACCTGACCGTCGAACTTCACCTCATACGTCACCGTGCATGTCTGCTTGGCTGCCAGGGTCAATGCCTCCGCCGGGTCGAAATCGGCCACGGGCTCTATCTTCCAGCGGTTGCCGTCGTCGGGCGTGTTCCAGTCGTTGATGACAATCTTGCCGTTGTTGTTGAACGTGATGGTCTCGCCGTTGGCATTTTGCATGGAGAGCATGTAGGTGTAGTCGCCGTCGGGGTGGGTATCGTCGAAGGTGACGGGCGAACCCAGTCGGCTCGCGAAGCTGCCGTCGCTCAGCAGGTACTGCTTCTGCACGGGGCTGTACAGGTACTGGGCATCGTTGTAGGTGATGATGGCGAAGCGCTTGTCCGCCTCGGGCGCATCGGTCCGTGTCTGTCCTGCGGCCAGACCTGTGCCGTCGGCGTTCATCACCAAGGCGCCGCGCTTGCACGTCAGCGTGTAGAGCTTCGAGTTGCTGAATCCCTCGGGCGCGGGCTCCTGCACGGTAATGTTGAATTTGGCATCAGTACCCGCATTGCTTACCGCCTCGGTGGTGGCAAAGCGGACGGTTGTGAGGCTGCCCTCACCGCTCTTGGCATTGCTGCCGATGGTGACGGGGATGCTAAGCAGTTGGCCGTTGCGGAACGTGTTGAGGTCCATGCTGTAGAGCACGAACAGGCGGTCGCCATTGTCGAGGGTCTCCACGGCGAGTGTGTGGCCGTTGGCGGCTGTGCCGAGAGTAGGTGTGCCCTGTGCAATAGTCACACCGTCGGGCAGAGCCAAGTTGAATTGCAGGGCTGTCATCGACGTGGCGCCCGACAGATTCACCGTCAGCGTCGCCTGCTCGCCCGCCTTTGCCTCAATGCCCTGCACCGTGAGGCTCTGGGCCGTCGCGCTGCAAACTATTGCCAGTAGCGCAACCAATGTTGTATATATTCTTTTCTTCATAATAGTAGTTTTCTGATATCCATTTGTCTCAGATTGTTAAGAAGAATGTCAAGTAACCGCTCGAAATTCTATAGACTACGGTATTTGAATAGGATTTCTGACATATCGCCTACATTATTATTATTTATAGCGGTTTATTCCTTTTTAAGGTTTAAATACAGCATTGACTTTTAACATTTGATTAGCTGATGTAAATAAATCATATGATATTGAATTGATAGTTATTTGTGATTTATTATATGCAGCTGTATCTGGAGATGTACCTGTTGTATCATATGCTTGGAATCCATATTCATGAGGTATAGCAACATACCATGTACCGACTGATGGTTGAGATTCTATAGCTAATTGACTTGGCGTTGATGTTAATTGAGTCCATTTATTTACACCAGTATTTTGTTCAGCATTCTTAGGATCTGTTGGCCGAGTAGTACCCACATACCAATAAAGAGCGGGTTCCTCATCAACTCCTCCGTTAGCTTTCATGATTGCGATGATAGCTGCGATGTCGGCTACGTCAACCTTTCCGTCCTCATTCACGTCGCCCTTCAGCTGAGTCTGAGATTCAGTCTTCTTAGGTGCCGCCTGCTTCTCGGCTTTGGTCTTAGCGGCTACAGCAGCGGTATCTTTTACTTCTTTTTGTTGCACGTTCTGTGCACTCGCGCTTGTGCTCACCAGCAACATCATTGCCGCAAGCACCATGAATAGTTTCTGTTTCATAATTGTTAGTTGTTTAGGGTTTATCGATTTTTGGTTGATTCCGTTGGAATGGACACAAAAAGAAAACGTGGACTTCACTTCGTCTACGCTTCCCAGGTATCGCCAAACACCATTGCAATCATATCCGAGTAAAAGCCCACGCCATCGGCGTGAGCATCCGTGCTTTTACTCTTGATTGCTTCATAAATTTGGCGAATTCGGGGAAGCAAGAATCTAAGCGGACGCTTCTGTCTGTATGTCTATTTTAATCTACTGTCTGTTTCTTAAAGCCCCTCTCTAACTCCCCCAAGGGGGGAGGACTCTAGTGGTAAAGGCTTGGGGGGGCGTTTAACGTTTAGGGGTTAGCGGTTAGCGTTTGGGGAGTTAAGTGGGCGTATTATTATAATTTCTCTATCTCTTCTACTGACAAACCCGTATATCTGGCTATTTGCTTAGCCGAGAGGCCATCATCTTTCATGCGAGAAGCGGTTTGTATGAGGCTCTTATGTGTGGCCGTCTCTGAAATGACAGCCACATTTTTCTCCCATTCATTCCAATCAGTATCAGTAAGGTAGCGTGCAACTTGCTCGCGGAGCGGTGGCAGATCGTGTTGAACAACTTCCCACACAGTTTGAAGTTTCAGCTTGTAGTAGTCATGGGCAAGGATGTTGCGCATCCTCATGATGACATCCCAAGGAGTGTCGGGATGTGCCACACGGAACGCTTTGGTAAGATGGTAAACGGCTTCACCAATGGCAAGAATATTATAGACGACTGCATAGCACATCATATCGTCTGCCTGCAAGTCATCATAAGTTTTATCATGAGTGTAGCGAGCGATATTATCAGCGGCAGCCGCTATGTGCTCCAGTCTTATGCGGTCTTTAAGCGGTTCTCTCATATATCAGATATTTGTCTCGGTTAGCACTTTCTTCTGCAAAAGGCAGCAATTCGCCATCCTCTACAAGATCAACCCTACGATCCAGCAGTCGCTCCAAATC